>JBBQIP010000056.1:0-14011 GCA_038325045.1 Sphingomonadales bacterium | reverse complement strand
AGCCATGTGCTGGCCGCCATGGGGCTGGGCGCGGCGGCCTCGGAAGCGATACGGATAAGCCTTTCCCCCGATACCGTTGATGCGGAGCTGGAGGCGTTTGCCACAGCCTGGGAGCGGATGGCAGCGCGGCTGCGGCGGGTGGCGGCATGAGCCTTCCCCCCTATCTGGATTACGGCGCCACCACGCCGCTCGACCCGGCGGTGGCCGCCGCCATGGCACGCTGGGGGGTGGAGAGCTTCGGCAACCCCCATTCGGCGCATCGCTGGGGCTATGAAGCCAAGGCAGCCGTGGAGCGCGCCCGCGCACAGGTGGCAGCGCTCATCGGCGGGCCGGCTGAAGCGGTGGCGTTTACCAGCGGCGCTACCGAGGCGGTGAACTGGGCCTTGAAGGGCCTGTTGATGGCGCCGGGCCAGACCCGGCGGCGGATCGTGACGCTTGCCACCGAACATAGCTGCGTGCTGGAAACAGCCGAATATCTGGCCACCATCGGTGCCGCCCTCACCGTCGTGCCGGTACGCGCGAACGGGATCGTGGACATCGGCGATCTGGAGCGTGCGCTCGGCGAGGATGTGGCGCTGGTCTCGGCAATGCTGGTCAACAACGAGATCGGGGTTATCCAGCCGATTGCCGAGATCGCGCGGGCGGCGCATGCGGTGGGCGCGGTGATGCACTGCGACGCGGCGCAAGGCTTCGGCAAGGTGCCCATCGATGTGGAGGCCATGGGCATCGACCTGATGGCGGTAACCGCCCACAAGGTGCACGGCCCAAAGGGCGTGGGCGCGCTCTACCGGCGGCCGTTCACCGTGCTGGCGCCGCTGCTGCACGGCGGCGGGCAGGAGGATGGCCGCTCCGGCACGCTGCCGACCGCGCTTATCGTGGGGCTGGGCGAAACCGCCCGCATTGCGGGCGAGCGGATGGCGGCAGACCATGAACATGCGGCTCGGCTGCGCGACCGGCTGCTGGCCGGGCTGAAAATTGCGTACAGGGTGCACGGCGACCTTGAGGCACGCTGGCCGGGCAACCTCAATCTGGGCTTTCCGGCGCTCGGCGGCCGGCCTGTGCTGCCGCTGCTGCCCGGCATTGCGGCGTCTTCGGGCTCGGCTTGTGCCGCGCTTTCCGGCCGGCCAAGCCATGTGCTGAGCGCGCTTGGGCTGCCGGACAGCGAGGCCAAGGCGGCACTGCGGCTCGGATTTGGGCGCTTCACGAGCGGTTCAGAAATTGATATCGCAGTGCAGCAGTTGAACGGTTTGAAAGATCTGATCGCCTCCGATGCAGCTTGAGCCAATCCCCGATTCCACCCCTGATTCCGTCAATGCCCCGCGTCCGCTTCCTCTCCGCTGACGGCGCGCACGAGCTGGTGGTGGACGCAAGCGCGGGCACCAGGCTGCTCGACCTTGCGCAGGCGCACGGCCAGCCGCTGGAGGGCAGCTGCGAAGGGGCGATGGCCTGTTCCACCTGCCATGTGCTGGTATCGGGCACCAGCGCCGCTCTGCTGCCACCCCCCTCGGACGAGGAGGAGGATATGCTCGATTTCGCCGTGGGTGCCGGGCGCGCCAGCCGGCTGGCCTGCCAGATCCAGCTGACCGCGGACATCGAGAGCCTGGATGTGCGGATGCCGCCGGGCGTGGTGGACATGAGCCGGCGGTAACACCCCCCTTGCCGATGCGGCTTGCAGAGGCCATATCGGCACCGGGAGTCGGGCGGGCAGCGCTGTCGCCAACCCGGTCAGGTCCGGAAGGAAGCAGCCGTAACGAATTCGCGCTGGGTCGTTCCCGGCTCCCACCGCGCCGCGCGGCTGAAAGCAAGCGAAGCTTGCAAACAGACTCGCGCAAGCGCGGCCGGCGGGGCGGGCGCCCCCACGGCGCCCGAACCCGTCCGACGACAGCGCGGGCTTTGCCCGCGCCCCTTGCCCTCCACAATGCCCACCGTGTCGGCCAATGCCCGATGACGCGCGGCGCACAACCCGCTACACCCTGACCCAATGACCGAATCCCCCGACTCCAGCCTGTTCGGCGATGCCCTGCCGGCGGCCGCACCGGCGCCGGCCTACCGCGTGCTGGCCCGCAAATACCGGCCGGGCAACTTCGCCGGCCTCATCGGGCAGGAGGCGATGGTGCAGACGCTGGGCAATGCCATCGCCCGCGGGCGGCTGGCGCAGGCCTGGCTGATGACCGGTGTGCGCGGCGTGGGCAAAACCTCGACCGCGCGCATCATCGCCCGCGCGCTCAACTGCATCGGCGCCGATGGCACCGGCGGGCCAACCATCGATCCGTGCGGCATCTGCACCCACTGCACCCAGATCGCCAGCGGCAGCCATATGGATGTGATCGAGATCGACGCCGCCTCCAACACCGGGGTCGATAATGTGCGCGAGCTTATCGAGGCGGTGCGCTACGCGCCGGGTTCGGCCCGCTTCAAGATCTACATCATCGATGAAGTGCACATGATGTCGAAGGCGGCGTTCAACGCGCTTTTGAAAACGCTGGAGGAGCCGCCGCCGCATGTGAAATTCATCTTCGCCACCACCGAGGTGGAAAAGCTGCCGGTCACCGTTCTCAGCCGCTGCCAGCGGTTCGATCTGAAGCGGGTGCCGGCAACGGTGCTGGCCGCGCATTTCCAGTCGATTGCGCTGGCCGAAAATGTGGCGGTGGAGCCGGATGCGCTGACCATGATCGCGCGCGCCGCCGAAGGCTCGGTGCGCGACGGCCTTTCGCTGCTCGACCAGGCGATTGCGCACGGCGGAGACCATGTGAGCGCGGACGCAGTGCGGGCGATGCTGGGCCTTGCGGACCGGGGCGCGGTGCGGGCGCTGTTCGGCCACTGCCTGGCCGGCGATGCCGCCGCCATGCTGAGCGCGCTGGAGGCGCAATATGCACAAGGCACCGATCCGGAAGCGCTGCTGCGCGACCTGCTGGGGCTGGTGCACGGGATCACCCGCACGCGGCTGGCGCCAGCCGATGATGCGACGCTGAGCGCCGAGGAGCGCGAAACCCTGAACGACTGGGCGCAGCGGCTCGATTTTCCGGCACTGCACCGGCTGTGGCAATTGCTGTTGAAGGGGCTGGCCGATGTGCACATCGCTCCCGACCCGGGGCAGGCCTGCGAAATGGCGCTGCTGCGGCTTATCCACGCCAGCGACCTGCCCGACCCGGCGGAACTTCTCCGCAGCCTGCGCAATGGGGAGACTGTGCCCGGCCCGGCGCCGCAGGCCGCTTCCCGCGCTTTGGAGGCTACCCGTGCCATGGCCGCCCCATCCCCGGCCGCCCCATTGCCGGCCGCCCCATTGCCGGCCACCACAGCGCTTCCCGCCGATTTTCAGGCGCTGGTCGCCCTGTTTCAGGACAAGACCCAGCCGCTCATCGCCCATATGCTCGCCGAGACGCTGCGGCTGATCGAATATTCGCCCGCAGTGCCGCTGCTGGTGCTTGGCGCCGGCCCCGGCGCGCCGCCGGCGGAGGCCGCGCGGATTGCGCCGCTGCTGCGCGAATGGTCCGGCGCCGACTGGCAGGTGCGAATCGAAACCGGCGGGGATGCCCCCACGCTGCGCGAGGCCGAACTCACCGCCGCCGCCGCACGCCATGCCAGCGCCGCCGCCGATCCGGTGGTGGCAGCGCTGGTTGAAGGCTTTTCCGGCGCCGAATTGCTCGACGTCGTTCCCGACCCCGAAAACAGGAGCCCCCATGCCCAGTCTAGATGAATTGATGGAAGCCGCCCGCTCGGTGCAGGAGCAGATGGCCAAGGCACAGGCCGAGCTTGACCGGATCGAGGTCGAGGGCATGAGCGGCGGCGGGCTGGTGCGGGTGCGCGCCACCGCGCGCGGCCAGGTGCGCGGCGTGACCATCGACCCCTCGCTCATCGAGCCGGGCTCGAAGGAGATGCTCGAAGATCTGATCGTGGCGGCGTTCAACGACACCAAGGCCAAGGCCGATTCTGCCGGCAGCGCTGAAATGAACAAGCTGACCGCCGGCATGCCGCTGCCGCCGGGATTCAAGCTGCCGGGGCTTTAGGGTCGAAGGCAGCTGTCGATCCCATCGCGCTGCACCTGCCGCGAGCGGCGCTCGATGGTGCGGGCATAGCGCTGCACATAGCGGCCGGGAGCGGCTGCGCTGCGCGTGATAGGCTGCGGCAATATCGCTGCCAGCCGGGAGGATTGGGCGGAAGAGAGCTTGCCGGCGCCGATATCGAAATTGTGGCGGGCAGCAGCCTCGGCGCCGTAAATGCCGGGGCCGAGTTCGGCGATGTTGAGATAGACCTCCATGATCCGGGGTTTGCCCCAGAAGACCTCGATCAGCGCCGTAAACCACGCCTCAAGCCCCTTTCTGAGGTAAGACCGGCCCGGCCAGAGAAAGGCGTTCTTGGCGGCCTGCTGCGAAATGGTGGAGCCGCCGCGCAGCCGCTTGCCGCGCGCATTGGCGGCGGCCGCCTTTTCAATCGCCGCGATATCGAACCCATGGTGAGAACAGAACAGCCCATCCTCGGCGCCGATTACCGCGCGCGGCAGCGAAGGCGCGATTTCGGAAAGCGGCACCCAGTCGCGCTCCACATGGCGGCCCTGCACCCAGTCCCGCGCCATCGGCCAGGTGAAGGGCACCGGCACGAACCGGTAGCTGATCACCCATCCAAGGCTCAACAGCACAAACCACAGCACCGCCCGGCCGGACCAGACCAGAAGCTTGCGGCCAATCGAAGTTCGCGCTGCTGCCACCCTGCTCCCCACCCATGCCGGCAGGTGCATTGATGACAGTGGCAGGCAGGCCCGGTCAACGGTGCCTGTGTGCCGGCTACCCGAGATCAATCATTGGCGGCGCCCGAACGACGGCGCAAAAGCATGAACGAAAACGCCAGACTGGCGATGATCATGATCGCCGGCCTGATGTTCGCCTCGATAGGGCCGGGGGTTTTTGCGGGAGCAGCTGCCGGCCGCTCCGCCACCATTGCCGCCTCTGCCGGAACAGGTTCCGGCATGGCGTTCACCACGGTGATCGCGGCTGCCGGCATGGCGGCCGAAAATGCCAGCAGCATGGCGGCCATCGCCTGATACGCCTTGCAACGCAGATGCCTGTCGATTCCGCTCATCATTGCCCTTCAGCCTGCTGCGCGATCTGCCGGTACCACACCAGCCGAATCGCTCTATTGCAGTGCAGCGTAGCGCGGCAAAGTTAAGAAACAGCGACAGCAAGTTTCTGAAAAGCTAAGGTTTCTAACTTACACGGCCTCGGGCAGCAACCGCTGGGCTATGGCCAGCTCGTGCATCGCGCTGGACAGCTTCTCGAATGCGCGCACCTCGATCTGGCGCACCCGTTCGCGGCTGATGTTGTACACCTGGCTCAATTCCTCGAGCGTTTCCGGCTCGTCCGCCAGCCGGCGCCGCGTCAGGATATCGGCCTCGCGCTCGTTCAGGCTGGCCATGGCATCGCTCAACAGGGCGTGGCGCTGGTCGCGCTCCTGCTCGTCGGCGAGCAGTTCATCCTGCAGCGGGCCCTGGTCGGCCAGCCAGTCCTGCCATTCGCCCTCGCCTTCCTCGCGCAGCGGCGCATTGAGGCTGGTGTCGCCGCCCATCGCCATGCGGCGGTTCATCGACACCACTTCTTCTTCGGCCACGCCGAGCGTGGTGGCGATCTTCTCCACCGTCTCGATGCGCAGGTCGCCGTCCTCGATCGCGCCCAGCTTGCCCTTGAGGCGGCGGAGGTTGAAGAACAGCTTCTTCTGGGCAGCAGTGGTGCCGATCTTCACCAGGCTCCACGACCGCAGGATATATTCCTGAATCGCCGCCCTGATCCACCACATCGCATAGGTGGCGAGGCGGAAGCCCTTTTCGGCATCGAACTTGCGCACGCCCTGCATCAGGCCGATATTTCCCTCGGCAATCAGCTCGGCCACCGGCAGGCCATAGCCGCGGTAGCCCATGGCGATCTTGGCCACCAGCCGCAGATGGCTGGTCACCAGCCGGGCGGCGGCATCGGGGTCCTCATGCTCGGCCCAGCGCTTGGCGAGCATATATTCCTGCTCGGGCGCCAGCAGCGGAAACTTGCGGATTTCCGCCAGATAGCGGTTCAATCCGGCCTCTCCGCCGAGCGCTGGTATGCTGGTCTTGAGCGCGGGTACATTGGCCATGGTTGCTCCTGACTCCAATTTTCATCAATTTTCGGTCGAAAGAAGACCGATCAACTCCACTATATCCTCTGGCAGCGCGGAATGGAATGCCACGTGCTTCCCGTCCAGAGGATGAACGAACCCCAGGCTGGCGGCGTGCAGCGCCTGCCGCCTGAACCCCAGCGCCTCCAGAACGGCCGCATGGCGGCCGCCGGTGCGCCCATAAACCGGGTCACCAACCAGCGAATGGCCTATGGAGGCGAGATGCACCCTTATCTGGTGGGTGCGCCCGGTCTCCAGCCGGCATTCCAGCTGGGCAGCACCGTCAAGCGCCCGTTCGGTCCGATAATGGGTTACCGCGCGCTTGCCCCGCCCGTCCGCCACAATCGCCATTTTCTGGCGGTTAACCGGCGATCTCGCCAGCGCCCCCTCGATCCGCCCGGCCGGCGGCACCGGCTGGCCGTTCACCACCGCCACATAGCTGCGCTCGATCGTATGCGCGGCAAATTGCCGGGCCAGCGCCTCGTGCGCGGTATCGGTCTTGGCCACCACCAGCAGCCCCGATGTATCCTTGTCGATCCGGTGCACGATGCCCGGCCGCGCCACGCCGCCGATGCCGGAAAGCCGGCCCGCGCAATGGTGCAGCAGCGCGTTCACCATGGTGCCATCCAAATTGCCCGCAGCCGGGTGCACCACCAGCCCGGCCGGCTTGTCCACCACCAGCAGCGCCTCATCCTCGTGCACGATGGTCAGCGCGATATCCTGCGGCTGCGCCAGCGCCGGCCTTGGTGCGGGTATCCGCACGGTCAGCGCCTCGCCCCCACGCATCTTCTGCGCCGGGTCGCGCAGCAGCACGCCATTAGCGCCGCTCACATGGCCGGCCGAGATCAGCGCCTTCAGCCGTTCGCGGCTGTGCGCGGGAATAGCCGCCGCCAGCGCCCGGTCCAGCCGCCAGCCGGCAACCTCGCCGGGCAATTCCACATCAATCGACTTTTCAGGCCCCATAGGATAGCCGATGTCGGGATGCGAACACGGATTGCAAGAGGACTGGCCGAGGCCATGATCGCCGCCGCGGCCGAAGCGGCGCCCGAAGAGGCCTGTGGGCTGTTGCTCGGCCAGCACGGCCGGATTTCGGCCATGGTGCCGGCGCGCAATGTGGCGACAGACCGGAGCCGCAGCTTCGAGATAGACCCGGCCGTGCTGCTGAAGACCCACCGCGAAGCCCGCGCGCAGGGGCTTTCTGTGGTGGGCCATTGGCATTCGCACCCCAATGGCGCTGCCCAGCCGTCGCGCCGCGATGCCGCCCGGGCAGTGGAAAACGGCCAGCTGTGGCTCATCGTGGCATCCGGGCAGGTGAGCGGCTTTCAGGCCGCAGCAGCCGGCCCGGTTCAAGGCCGGTTCATGCCAATTGCGCTGGAAATCGGCTGATGGCGAGCGGACAGGTCAAATGGTACGACCCCAAAAAGGGGTTCGGGTTCATCACCCCGGACCATGGGCCGTGCGATGTGTTCGTGCACGTATCGGCGGTGGAAAAAGCCGGCGCCGCCCGGCTGGACCCCGGCAGCCGTGTGGAATTCGAGCTTGTTCAGGGCGCAGATGGCCGCCTGCTCGCCTTTGGCCTCATCCTGCGGGAGCCAACCGAATGAGCGACGAAGCAAGCCTGATCGTCCGCTGGCTGTGCCACGACATGGCAACGCCCGTGGCCACGCTGCAAACCGCAACCGAACTGCTGGGCGATGCCGGCGACGCCGAGATCAACGAACTCATCACCGCCGCCGTCCGCAAGCTCTCCGCCCGGCTCCGCATGGTGCGGCTTGCACTGGGCACCGGCGGCAGCAGCTTCAACGCCGCCATGCTGGAAAAGCTGCTCGCCGAAGCCCTGCCCGATACGCCGCTCACCCTTGCGCCGGATATCACCGCCCTGCCCTCAAGCAAGGTCGCGGGCGCGGCACTGGTGCTCTCCGATCTCAACCGCTTCGCACCAATCGAGATCGACGCGGCCGGCGCCCGCTGGACCAACGCCGACCCGCTGCCACAAGCTGCCCGAACCGCCCTCTCCGGCAAGGCGCAGGGCGATGCCCGCGGCGCCATGATCGCACTGGTCGCGGAACAGAATCGCAAGGCCGGGCTGGTGTTTGCAGCCGAGCCTTGCGGGATAGGGTTTAGGCTGCCCTGAGGGCCCGGCGCTGCCGAACGGCGCCGCCTACCAGCCCAAAACCAAGGACGAGCATGGCCCAGCTTGCAGGTTCGGGCACCGTGCTTGTCGCAGCTTCGACCACGCCAATGCCGTCCAGATAGGCAAAATGCAGATTGGCATTCTGCGTGTTGGTGAACGCGATCTTGGTCGACGCTCCAACAGCCGTAAAGGTCACAGTTTCCACACGCCAGTCGCTGAGTGTGTAAGTGCTATTGAAGTTGCTCAATGCATAGCTGTCAATCGCTGCATCATCGATAGCAAGATTGATGATCCCGGTTCCAAGCCGGCCCGCAGTCTGATGGGTTGTCATCGCAAATGTGAGGTCATAGCGCTGGCCTGGCGTCGTGGTTACAATTTGCATTATTCCGCCGCCCGGTGTCCCGTTGGATGTGAACCATGCAAGATCAATCATCGCGTCGCCGTCGAACGCTGCGCCAAAGCTGTTGCTTGTAAACCATTCAACGCCCTGTCCGGTCGTAGTCCAGCCATTGATCGCGGTGCTGTTGCCGCCGAGCAGCTGGTAGTTGCCGGAGATGCCCTCGAAACTGCCATTCACAAGCAAGGTCGCAGAAGCCGGTGCTGCCAACATGATTGCTGCAACAGCTGAACAGATACCAAATTTCATTAACTTCGCCCCCATCTTCCTTACCGTTAATAGATCCAGCTCGGTGCAGTCAACCCTAGGAAACTCAGTAATTTGGGGGCGCTATTCCGCACTGCCGCGCGGGGCGCGAAGCATCCGCACCACGCCGCGCAGGGTTCGCACCTCGCCTTCGCTGAACTGCGGGCGGGTGAGCAGGTTTCTGATGGTCAGGCGCGCGGCTTCGGAGCGGCCCGGCCCCGGGCTGTAATAGCGGTTTCGGGTCAGCGTTTCATCGACTGCGGCGATCAGGTTTTCCAGCGCCTGCATCGGCGCCGGCCCGGAATAGTGCATCAGCTCTTCCGGCAGCATCGCATGGCTCTGGCGCATCCATTCATAGGCAAACACCAGCACCGCCTGGGCAAGGTTCAATGATCCGAAATCGGGGTTGGTGGGGATGGTGCAGACAGCGTGCGGCACCACCAGATCGGCGGTTTCCAGCCCCGTTCGCTCAGGCCCGAACATCAGGCCGCCGGGCAGCGCCACGGCGCGCAATTCCTCTACTGCGCGCTCGGGCGTGACCACCCGCCTTATGACCGGCCGCATCACCATGGCGGTGGCAAACACCAGATGCAGGTCTGCGCACGCATCGGCTATCGAATCGTATACCCTGGCCTCGTCCAATATCGCATCGGCGCCGCTGGCAGCCGGGCCGGCATCGGGGTTGGGCCAGCCGTCGCGCGGCCGCACCAGCCTGAGGTCGGTCAGCCCGAAGTTCATCATGGCGCGCGCCACAGCACCTATGTTCACACCAAGCTGCGGCCGCACCAGGATGACGGCGGGCGCTGCGCCGCTCACGTCTCCGGTTCGGAGTCGCTGCCGCCCTTGGCCGGGCGCGCCACGGACGAGAGGCTGCCGACGAACGTCTCGAAATCGCGCGCCTCGCGGAAATCGCGGTACACGCTGGCAAAGCGGATATAGGCCACCGGATCGAGCGCGCGCAGCCCCTGCATCACCATCTCGCCCAGCCCGTCAGCCTCGATCTCGCTATCGCCGCTCGATTCGAGCTGGCGGACAATGCCGTTCACCATCCGCTCGATCCGCTCGGGCTCGATGGGGCGCTTGCGGCAGGCGATCTCTATGGAGCGGGCCAGCTTGTCGCGGTCGAACACCTCGCGCTTGCCGCTCTTCTTCACGATGGCGAGCTCGCGCAGCTGGATCCGCTCGAAAGTGGTGAACCGCCCGCCGCACGCCGGGCATTGCCGTCGCCGCCGGATCGCCGCCCCATCCTCGGTGGGGCGGCTGTCCTTCACCTGCGTATCGTCATTGCCGCAAAACGGGCAGCGCAACCGACCAGCCCCTAGCCGTAGATCGGGAAGCGCGCCGTAAGCGCCCGCACCCGGACATTTACCGCCGCTTCAACCTGATGGTTCCCATGCTCGCCGTTGGCCACCAGCCCGTCGAGCACATCGGCAATCATGTCGCCGATCTGCGCGAATTCCGCCTGGCCGAAGCCGCGCGTGGTGCCGGCGGGCGAACCCACCCTTATGCCGCTGGTCTGCGCCGGCGGCAGCGGATCGAACGGCACGCCGTTCTTGTTGCAGGTGATGCCGGCGCGCTCCAGCGCCTCATCCGCCGCCTTGCCGGTCAGCCCCTTGGGGGTGAGGTCGATGAGCGCCAGATGGGTATCGGTGCCACCCGCCACCACCGCACAGCCGCGTTCCGCCAGCCGGGTGGCCAGCGTCTGCGCATTGGCGATCACGCGCACGATATAATCGCGGAAATCCGGCTGCAGCGCTTCCCCAAAGGCCACCGCCTTGGCGGCGATCACATGCATCAGCGGCCCGCCCTGCAGGCCCGGGAACACAGCGGAATTGAACTTCTTGCCCAGCGCATCATTGTTGGAGAGGATGAGCCCGCCGCGCGGTCCGCGCAGGGTCTTGTGGGTGGTGGTGGTCACCACATCGGCATGGGGCAGCGGCGAGGGGTGTAGCCCGGCCGCCACCAGCCCGGCAATATGCGCCATATCGACCAGCAGCTTGGCCCCCGCCTTGTCGGCAATGGCGCGGAAGCGGGCGAAATCGATAACCCGCGGATAGGCCGAACCGCCCGCGATGAGGAGCGTGGGCCGGTGCTCCATGGCCAGCGCCTCCACCGCATCATAATCGATCAGATGGTCCTCGCGGCGCACGCCGTATTGCACGGCATTGAACCATTTGCCCGACATGGCGGGTGCTGCACCATGGGTAAGGTGCCCGCCGGCATCGAGGCTCATGCCGAGAATCGTGTCCCCGGGCTTGGTGAGCGCCAGCATGACCGCGCCATTGGCCTGCGCGCCCGAATGTGGCTGCACATTCACATAGCTGCAGCCAAACAATGCCTTGGCGCGGTCGATGGCCAGCTGCTCCACAGTGTCCGACGGCGCACAGCCCTGGTAATAGCGCCGGCCGGGATAGCCCTCGGCATATTTGTTGGTGAACACCGAGCCCTGCGCTTCCAGCACCGCTCGGCTGACAATGTTTTCAGACGCGATCAGCTCGATCTGGTGCTGCTGGCGGTGGAGTTCGGCCGTGATTGCGGCGGCGACCGCCGGATCGGTGCTGCCCACGGCTGCATCGAAGAAACCGGGACCGGCATCGGCTGTTCTGGGTTGGCTGCTCACCTTGCAAACTCCTCGGTTCTACCAAGTTTCTCGACCCGGCCGGCATGGCGGCCGCCTTCGAATTCGGTGTGCAGAAACGCCTCCACACAGTCACGCGCGGTTTCGATGCCGATAATCCGGCTGCCCAGCGCAATGCAGTTGGCATCATTATGATGCCGGGCCAGCCGCGCCATCAAGCCCGATGTGACCAGCGCGCAGCGCAGCCTGGGGTGGCGGTTGACCGCGATGGAAATACCGATGCCCGAGCCGCAAACCGCGATGCCCCGCTCGGCGCGGCCAGCCGCAACCGCCTCTGCCAGTTTTGCGCCGTAATCGGGATAATCCACCGAAGCCTCGCTGTCGGGGCCAAGGTCCAACACTTCGTGCCCGGCGGCGCGCAGCTCGGCCGCCAGCATCGCTTTCAGGGCAAAACCGGCATGATCGGAGGCGAGGGCGACGGATACCATGCCCAGCCTCTACCGGACCAGCCGCCGCCCTTCAACCGAACAGCCCCTCAGTCTGGTGAAAAAGCTGTCGCACCTGTGGTCGCAGCCGGAATCCCGGCTTCAGGCAAGAACCGAACCCGGCTGCCGGCGCCGCGCCGCCATGCCAACCAGGCCGAAGCCGGCCACCAGCATCAGCCAGGAGGCGGGCTCGGGCACCAGCGATATCGTAGTAGCAACCGAACCGAAATTATCGTTGTTGTTCGAATCCCAGTAGAAAAGTTCAAGCGTTCCGCTGCTCCAGGCCGTGCCGTTGAAGCTGGTTCCCAGCGTCTGGAACACGCCGCCGATCCGGCCGACCAGCGCGCCATAGGGTGCGGAATGGCCGGACTGGGTGAAGGCGCCAAAGCTGCGGCCGATAAGCGTTCCGGCCGTTTCGCCCGATTCGTCGCTGCCGGTTGCCAGCAGATTGCCGGTAAGCCCATTGGCGTTCGACCAGCGCGGCAAGGCGCCTGCGCTCCACAGATCATCGGCCGCAACCGAAACCCGGAAAGCCTGCCCGGCATCGAGCGAAACGGTGGCAAGCCCGGCGCCGCCCGTGGAGGCATTGCCGACCGAGCTGACAACGAAGACAGCCGCCGAAGCCGGTGCAGCCAGCACCGCGGCGACTATCGATCCTGCAACGAGCATCCTGAACATCGCGCACCTGTTTTCTCAACCAAGGCCGCCAACATTTGGCTAACCTTGATCTTTCTTTATCAGGTGGCGGACTTCAGGGTCGCATCAAGCAACGTAAAACAGTCTATTCAAATGTAAGGTCGCCGCTTTCGGGCGGCATCAGGTGGCGGGCCACGTCGTCCTCGCTCACGCTCTCGAGCTTTACCGGGTTCCACTGCGGGTTGCGGTCCTTGTCGATAAGCTGGGCGCGGATGCCTTCGAAAAAATCATGCCCGTGGCGAATTTGGCAGACAATCCGGTATTCGGTCATCAGCGCTTCCTCGATATCGGCATCCGCCCCCAGCCTGAGTGCTGCAAGGCTCAGCTTCAACGAGGTGGGCGACATGGTGCGGATGATTGCCGCCTGCTCGCGCGCCCAATTGTCGCCGCTGTCGAGCGAGGCCAGAATATCTTCCACATGATCATGCGCGAAATGATAATCGATCCCGTCCTGCAGCGAGGCGAGCGGAAAGGTCCCTTCGGCCGCCGGCGGCAGCGCATCTAACGTATCGAGCACCGTTTCCACCGGCTCTTCGCCAACGCTGAGCAGCTCCTTCAGCAACGGCAGCCGGTCGCGCGGCACGAAATGCGTGGCGATGCCGGCATAGAGGCAATCCGCCGCCTTCAACTGCGTGCCGGTGAGCGCCAGCCAGGTGCCGATCTGGCCGGGAAGGCGCGGCAGCGCATGGGTGGCCCCCACATCGGGGATCAGGCCGATACCGGTTTCCGGCATGGCAAAGGCCGTATGCTCGGTCACCACCCGGAAGCTGCCATGGAGGGACAGGCCCACGCCGCCGCCCATGGTGAAGCCGTCCATCAACGCCACATAGGGCATGGCGAGCCGGGCAATGGCCTGGTTCATCCGGTATTCGTCGTGGAAAAAGCCTTCCCATAGCGCCTGGTCGGTCCGCCCTTCACGGCCGAGCTGCGCCACATCGCCGCCTGCACAAAAGGCGCGCTCGCCTGCCCCCTCAATCACCACCACCTCGATCTCGGGGTCGGCCGCCGCTTCGAACAGCGCCCGGTGCACCGCTATCGCCATCGGCCGGTTGAGCGCATTCAAGGCGCGCGGCCGGTTGAGGGTGAGCAGCATGGCCCTCCCCTGACGGCGGACGATCAGTTCTGGTTCGGTCTGGCTGGTCATGGTCGCTCCACAAGATTGGCCGGCCGCTCGAACGGCGTGGGCAGGGCAGTGGCGCTAAGCCGCGCCAGCAGGGTTCCGGCTTCATCGAACAGATCAGCCTCGATAAAGGCGATCCGCTTGCCAAGCTTCAGGCAGCGGCCTTCGGCAAACAGCGGCACGCCGGCCGGAACCGGCGCAAGAAAGCTGGCCTTCAGCT
>JBBQIP010000055.1:0-14189 GCA_038325045.1 Sphingomonadales bacterium | reverse complement strand
TTTGGGGGGGGGGGCGGCCCCGCGCCCCCCCCCCCCCCCCCCCCAACCCCCCCCGTTCAACTCTTTCTCCCGGCCCTGCCCACCCCCCCCCGGGCCGCTCGGCTGGCGTATCTGGAGCAGGGCGGCGAGCAGGCGCGGGATGCGGCCCTTGAGGAGCAAGCCGGCGAGGCGGGCGGCAGGTTTGCGGGCAAGTTCCGGCTTCAGGAACAGCAGATAGCCGCTGCTGACGGCGAGCTGATAGCCGTGGTCGGCGGCGATGCGGGCGATGGCAGCATCGGAATAGAAGAAGATATGCTGGCCGGCCTCGGGGGCGAGATACCACCAGTCTGCGCCTTCGCCCTGCCAGCGCTGGGTGGTGGCGAGAACGGCCTTGGCGCCGCGACCGAACACCATGGCGAGATCGCGCGCCGGGTCCGCGAAGTGCTCCATAACCTCGAAGGCGGTCACCAGATCGGGCGTGTCGAAATCGGCGGTGCCAAATCCTTGCGCATAGCCGGGGCGGGCATGGGCATCCTCTACAAAGGCATTGAGGCCGTGATCGCGCAGCAGCCTGGCATGCAGGCCATCGCCGCCGCCGATATCGAGAATGTTCCGCAGGCCGAACAGCCGCGCGATGCCGTAGCTGGCGCCCAGATTGACGAAGCAGCGCTGGGCGGCGCCGGTATCTAGGGCGGCGAGGTTGCTGGCATATGCCTCCGCCAGCCAGAAGGGCGGCTCGGTTTGCAGCGAGCCGCAGCCGGCGCAGGCGAAATAGCCGATACGGTGGCGACCGAGCACCAGTGCCGAAAACCGCTTTTCCAGCGGCCCGCCGCAAAGCCTGCACGCCGCTGGCGGCACTGCCTTGGCGGCGGGGTGAAGGATGTTCATCACCGGGCAGCCCCCTTGCAGAGGGGCCGGGATGCAGCCGGCCGGCACGGGCTGCGGGGGGGAATCGGATTGACGAACATCATGGGCTGGCTTATGCGGCGCGTTCTGTTTCGGGCTGCTTAACAGCATCAAGGTGCTCAGGTAGCCGGAAGCGGAATTGGAACGACAGGGTGCACCGCGCGCGCGGGGCCAGCCGCAAGGCGGCCTTGACGCGCTTATGCTTTGGCCTTTGCGGGTGAAAGGCGGGGCGGCCCTGAAGTAGGCTCTGGCCATGGTGGCCGGGTGCCGAAGCGACAGGAAGAGTGAATGCCAACGATCAACCAGCTGATCCGCAAGGGTCGCGAGCCGCAGAAGGCGCGCAACAAGGTGCCGGCTATGGAAGCCTGCCCGCAGAAGCGCGGGGTTTGCACCCGCGTTTACACAACCACTCCGAAGAAGCCGAACTCGGCCTTGCGCAAGGTGGCGAAGATCCGCCTTACCAATGGCTTCGAGGTCATCGGCTATATCCCCGGCGAAGGCCATAACCTGCAGGAGCACTCGGTTGTGCTCATCCGCGGTGGCCGCGTGAAGGATCTTCCGGGTGTGCGTTACCACATCCTCCGCGGCGTTCTGGATACCCAGGGCGTCAAGAATCGCAAGCAGAGCCGGTCGAAGTACGGCGCCAAGCGTCCGAAGTAAGGGAGGCAGAACATGGCCCGTCGTCGTCGTCCAGAAAAGCGCGAAATCCTCCCCGATCCCCGGTTCGGTGATGTGATCCTTTCCAAATTCATGAACCTGGTAATGCTCCAGGGGAAGAAATCCGTTGCCGAATCGATTGTGTATTCGGCGCTTGAAACCATCGAGGCCAAGAGCCGGCGCGAGCCGGTGGGCGTTTTCCACGATGCGCTGGCCAATGTGCGCCCGGGCATCGAGGTGCGTTCACGCCGCGTTGGTGGTGCCACCTATCAGGTGCCGGTGGAAGTGCGCCCCGAGCGCAGCCAGGCGCTGGCGATCCGCTGGCTCATTGCCGCGGCCCGCAAGCGCTCCGAGCACACCATGGCGCAGCGGCTTTCGGGCGAACTGCTCGATGCCGCCAACAACCGCGGTGCGGCTGTGAAGAAGCGCGAAGATTCGCACCGGATGGCGGAAGCCAACCGCGCCTTCTCGCATTACCGCTGGTAGCACCGGCCTAAGCGCCGCCGGCCTGGCCGGCGGCGCTCCTTATCTCATCTAAACGCTCTTCATCCAAACGCCTGGCAGGTTCCCATGACACGCACCACCCCTCTCGAGCGCTACCGCAATATCGGGATCATGGCGCATATCGACGCCGGCAAAACGACGACGACCGAGCGGATCCTGTATTACACCGGCAAGAGCTACAAGATCGGTGAAGTGCATGAGGGCACTGCCACCATGGATTGGATGGAGCAGGAGCAGGAGCGCGGGATCACCATCACATCGGCGGCGACGACCTGCTTCTGGAACGATCACCGGATCAACATCATCGATACGCCGGGCCATGTGGACTTCACCATCGAGGTGGAGCGGTCTTTGCGCGTTCTCGATGGTGCCGTTGCCTGTTTCGACGGTGTGGCGGGTGTGGAGCCGCAGTCCGAAACCGTGTGGCGCCAGGCGGACAAGTACAAGGTGCCGCGGATGTGCTTTGTGAACAAGCTCGACCGCACCGGTGCCAATTTCGTGCGCTGCGTGGACATGATCAAGGACCGGCTGGGCGCGCGCCCAGCGGTGTTGTACCTGCCGATCGGTCTGGAGGGCGATTTCGTCGGTCTTGTCGATCTGGTGGAGAACCGGGCGATCGTGTGGCTCGAAGAAAGCCTGGGCGCCAAGTTCGAATATGCCGAGATTCCGGATAACATGGTTGCTGACGCTGCCAAGGCGCGGTCCGAGCTCATCGAAATGGCGGTGGAGCAGGACGACGCGCTGATGGAAGCCTATCTGGAAGGCAATGAGCCTTCGGTGGCCGACCTGAAGATGCTGATTCGCAAGGGCACGCTGGCGTTTGCCTTTGTGCCGGTGCTGTGCGGTTCTGCGTTCAAGAACAAGGGCGTGCAGCCGTTGCTCGATGCCGTGGTCGACTATCTGCCGAGCCCGCTCGACATTCCGCCGATGCATGGCATCAATCTGAAGGACGAGGACGAGATTCGCGAAGCCTCTGATGATGCGCCGTTCTCGGCGCTGGCCTTCAAGATCATGACCGATCCGTTTGTGGGCACGCTGACCTTTGCGCGCATCTATTCGGGCAAGATGGAAGCTGCTTCGACCGTGCTTAACTCGGTGAAGGACAAGCGCGAGAAGATCGGCCGCATGCTGCTGATGCACGCCAACAATCGCGAGGACATCAAGGAAGCCTTTGCCGGTGATATTGTGGCGCTGGTTGGCCTGAAGGACGTGACCACCGGTGACACGCTGTGTTCGCCGCTGAAGCCGATCATTCTGGAGCGGATGGAGTTCCCCGAGCCGGTGATTGAGGTTGCCGTTGAGCCCAAGACCAAGGCTGACCAGGAAAAAATGGGTATTGCCTTGAACCGGCTGGCGCAGGAAGACCCAAGCTTCCGCGTGACCTCCGATCAGGAAAGCGGCCAGACCATTATCAAGGGCATGGGCGAGCTTCACCTCGAAATCCTCGTCGACCGCATGCGCCGCGAGTTCAAGGTGGAAGCCAATGTCGGTGCGCCGCAGGTGGCGTACCGCGAGAGCCTCGCCCGCAAGGTGGACGTGGACTATACTCACAAGAAGCAGTCGGGCGGCTCGGGCCAGTTCGGGCGCATCAAATTCTCGGTCGAACCCGGCGAGCGCGGCACCGGCATCATCTTCAAGGATGATGTGAAGGGCGGCAATATCCCGAAGGAATATATCCCGTCGGTGGAAAAGGGCATTCGCGAAGTGGCGGCCTCTGGCTCGCTCATCGGCTTCCCGATCATCGACTTTGTGGCGACGCTGTATGACGGCGCTTATCACGACGTCGATTCGTCGGCACTGGCGTTTGAAATCACTGGGCGTGGCGGCATGCGCGAGGCGGCCACCAAGGCCGGCATCAAGCTGCTGGAGCCGGTGATGAAGGTGGAAGTGGTGACGCCTGAAGATTATCTGGGCGACGTGATCGGCGATCTGAACAGCCGGCGCGGCCAGATTCAGGGCACGGATACCCGCGGCAACGCCCAGGTTATCGAAGCGCAGGTGCCGCTGGCCAACATGTTCGGCTATGTGAACCAGCTGCGCTCAATGAGCCAGGGGCGCGCCCAGTACAGCATGCAGTTCAGCCATTATGAGGAAGTGCCCTCGAATGTGGCCGAGGAGATCAAGCTGAAAATGGGCGCCTGAGGCGGCAGGATTCGCGCGCAGCCACCGTGTAGGGCTGGGTTCAGCGTGTCCGGGTTTCAGGGCCTTCTGGGGTTCGGGAGGGCTGATATGAAGGCAGGAATTTCGGCTCGCTGGCTGAGCGCTCGCTCGCTGGGTGCTGGTTGTCTGGGGTTGGGGCTGCTTTTGGCGGCTTGCGGCGGCTCCGAGCGCACCGTGACCACGGATGATGGCACCGCGACGATACGCTCGTCGGATAGTGGGGAGACCACCACCGCCACCATCACTGGCGACAGAGGCAACGGCACGGTTGTGGCGGGCTCCGGGGCGAAATGGCCCGACGATATGCCGGGCTGGGCGCCGGCCTATCCGGGCGCCACGGTCGAGGCTGTGTTCAGCGGATCGGACGCTAGCAGTTCGAGCTCGGTCACCAGCTTCACCACCAGCGATGCGCCAGACAAGGTGATCGCTTTTTACAAGGAACGCGCTGCCGGCGCCGGGCTGAACCAGGTGAGCGAGATGACCACCAATGATTCGCGGGTGCTGATTGCCAGCGGCGAGGACGGCAATGGTATCAGCATAACGGCCGGGCCTGAGGAGGGGCGTACCCGCGCTTCTCTGACCGTAAGCCGCAAGACTGGCTAAGGTGTGGGTTGATTGTCGGCAACCGGGCCCGGCCCGGCCGACGCATCCGGCCGGAAAACGCATTTTCGCTCTAGCGTTCGGGCATTGCTTGGGCTAGAGGCGCCTCTTCATCGCCGGTCCGGGGTCCGGGCGGGCGGTTCTGCTTGGGGCTCAAAACCCGATCAGGACGAGCAACAACCCCGACGACCCAATAGTGCGATCAGGCCGCCTGAAACGGCCAACGGTGCAGACAGACGGTTTTCGTAAAAACACAGAGGAAGACATGGGCAAAGCAAAATTCGAGCGGAACAAGCCGCACTGCAACATCGGCACCATCGGTCACGTCGACCATGGCAAGACTTCGCTGACAGCCGCGATCACCAAGATCCTGGCCGAGACCGGCGGCGCGACCTTTGTTGACTATGCCAACATCGACAAGGCTCCCGAGGAGCGTGAGCGCGGCATCACCATCTCGACCGCCCATGTGGAATATGAAACCGCCAACCGCCACTATGCGCACGTCGATTGCCCGGGCCACGCCGATTATGTGAAGAACATGATCACCGGTGCCGCCCAGATGGACGGCGCGATCCTGGTGGTGTCCGCCACCGACGGCCCGATGCCGCAAACCAAGGAGCACATCCTGCTCGCCAAGCAGGTCGGCGTGCCTTCGATGGTCGTGTTCATGAACAAGTGCGATCTGGTGGATGACGAGGAAATCCTCGAGCTGGTCGAGATGGAAATCCGCGAGGAGCTTTCCAAGCGCGACTATGACGGCGACAATATCCCGATCATCCGTGGTTCGGCTGTGAAGGCGCTCGACGGCAGCAACGAGAAGCTGGGCCGCGAAGCCGTGCTGGCGCTGATGGCCGCTGTGGATGCCTATATCCCGCAGCCGGAGCGTCCGCTGGACCGCCCGTTCCTGATGCCGATCGAAGATGTGTTCTCGATCTCGGGTCGCGGCACCGTGGTGACCGGCCGTGTCGAAAGCGGCATCGTGAAGGTTGGCGAGGAAATCGAGATCGTCGGTATCAAGGACACCCGCAAGACGGTGTGCACCGGCGTCGAAATGTTCCGCAAGCTGCTCGACCAGGGCCAGGCTGGCGACAATATCGGTGCGCTGCTGCGCGGCGTGGGCCGTGAGGACGTGGAGCGCGGCCAGGTGCTGTGCAAGCCGGGCTCGATCAAGCCGCACACCGAGTTCACTGCCGAGGTTTACGTGCTGTCGAAGGACGAGGGTGGCCGTCACACGCCGTTCTTTGCCAACTACCGCCCGCAGTTCTACTTCCGCACCACCGATGTGACCGGTACCGTGGAGCTGCCTGAGGGCACCGAGATGGTGATGCCGGGCGACAACGTGCAGCTGAAGGTCAAGCTGATCGCTCCGATCGCCATGGACCCCGGCCTGCGCTTCGCCATTCGCGAAGGCGGCCGTACCGTCGGCGCCGGTGTGGTTGCAACCATCACCAAGTGACGCTATAGGGCCGCTTCGTTCGCGGAGCGGCCCGATTCGTCGGGCCTGGAAAAAGTTCCGAGGCGCGACAGGTTTTTTGACCACAACAGCCGGGCCGGGTGACCGACTCCTACCAAGGGGCACCCGGGCTGGTGGTTGTTGTTTGAAAGAAGATTGGGTTTCATGGAAACGCAGAATATCCGTATCCGCCTGAAGGCTTTCGATCACCGTGTGCTCGATTTGGCCACGGGTGAGATTGCCGACACGGCAAAGCGGACCGGCGCAGCCATTCGCGGCCCAATTCCGTTGCCGACACGTTTCGAGCGTTTCACCGTGAACCGTTCGCCACATGTCGACAAGAAGAGCCGGGAGCAGTTTGAGGTTCGCACCTACAAGCGTCTTCTCGATATCGTTGACCCGACACCCCAGACCGTGGACGCGCTGATGAAGCTCGACCTCGCTGCCGGTGTCGACATCGAGATCAAGCTCGGCAAGTAACCACCCCGACAGACATACGCGGAGCGACTGTCTGAAAGGGTCACGCCCCCAAGCCAATACCGGCCGGGGCCTCTGACGAAAGGAACTGATCATGCGCACAGGCGTGATCGCGAAGAAGATGGGCATGACGCGGATTTTCCGCGACGATGGCCGGCATGTGCCGGTAACCGTCCTCGCTCTCGAAGATAATCAGGTCATCGCGGTTCGCACCGCCGATGAGAATGGCTATGTCGCCGTGCAGCTTGGTGCTGGCACGAAGAAGGCCAAGAACACCACCAAGCCGGAGCGCGGCCATTTCGCCAAGGCGGAAGTGGAGCCCAAGGCCAAGGTGGCGGAATTCCGTGTCGATGAAGCAGCGCTTCTCGAGCTGGGCGCAACCATTTCTGCCGACCATTTCGTGGCCGGCCAGATGGTTGATGTGACCGGCGTGACGCAGGGCAAGGGCTTTGCCGGTGTCATGAAGCGCTGGAACTTCGGCGGCCTTCGCGCCACCCATGGTGTTTCGGTTTCGCACCGCTCGCACGGCTCCACCGGCCAGCGTCAGGACCCCGGCAAGGTGTTCAAGGGCAAGAAGATGGCTGGTCACATGGGTGACAAGCAGCGCACCCAGCAGAACCTGGAAGTGGTTTCCACCGATGTGGAACGTGGGCTGATTTTCGTGCGCGGCTCGGTGCCTGGCTCCAAGGGTGGCTGGCTGCTGGTGCGCGACGCGATGAAGAAGAAGCACAGCGCCGACCTGCCCTATCCGGCCGCGCTGAAGACTTCGCCTGCCAATGATGCAGATGCCAATCATGCGGTGGATGAAGCCTCGGTGGCCGTGGAGGCTGCAGATGCAGCACCGCAGGTCGATACCGCGGCTGCAACGCCCGAGACGGAGGCCTGAGAGCGATGAAAATTCAGGTCAAGACCCTCGCCGCCAAGGATGCGGGCGAGATCGAGCTTTCCGAAGCCGTATTCGGCCGCGAGCCGCGCCTCGACATCCTTCACCGGGTGGTGACGTGGCAGCTGGAGAAGCGCCGCGGCACGGCACGCAAGGCTCGTGAGCGTTCCGAAGTGGCGCGCACCGGCAAGAAGCTGGGCAACCAGAAGGGCGGCGGTACCGCCCGCCACGGCAACCGGGCTGCACCGCAGTTCATTGGCGGCGGCAAGGCGCACGGCCCCCGGGTTCGCGACTTCAACCCCGGCCTCAACAAGAAGATCCGCACGCTGGGCCTGTTCACCGCGCTGTCTGTAAAGGCAGCCGAGGGCAAGCTGATCATCGTCGAGGACCTTGAGATCGAGGGCAAGACCAAGACCGTGCTCGGCGCGCTTGGTGGCCTCGGCATCACGTCCGGCCTGTTCATCGACGGCGCAGCGGTGAATGCCAGCTTCGCGCTGGGTGCCGCCAACGTGCCGCACATCGATGTGCTGCCGGCGATCGGCGCCAATGTGTACGACATTCTCAACCACGACACGCTGGTATTGACCCGCGCTGCCGTTACAGCGCTGGAGGCCCGGGCAAATGGCTAAGGCTGAAACAAAGGTCGTCGACCTGAAGCATTATGACGTGGTCGTGAAGCCCGTCATCACCGAGAAATCGACGCTGGTGAGCGAGTTCAACCAGGTTGTGTTCAAGGTGGCGAATACCGCTACCAAGCCCGAGATCAAGGCGGCTGTGGAAGCGCTGTTCAATGTGAAGGTGCTGGGCGTGAACACGCTCATCCAGAAGGGCAAGACCAAGCGCTGGCGCGGCAAGGAATATCGCCGTTCCGACGAGAAAAAGGCCATTGTGACGCTCGCCGACGGCGACCGTATCGATGTGACGACAGGAATCTGACGCCATGGCTTTGAAGAATTACAACCCGACCACACCAGGCCAGCGCGGCCTGATTCTGGTTGACCGGTCGTCGCTCTACAAGGGTCGCCCGGTGAAGTCGCTGACCGAGGGGCTGCGCAAGTCCGGTGGTCGTAACAACATGGGCCATGCGACCGCACGCGGTATCGCTGGCGGCCACAAGCAGCTGTATCGGATCGTCGATTTCAAGCGCCGCATCTGGGACCAGCCGGCGACTGTCGAGCGGCTGGAGTATGACCCCAACCGTTCCGCGTTCATCGCGCTCATCCAGTATCCCGATGGCAACCAGACCTATATCATCGCTCCGCAGCGGCTTGCCGTTGGCGACAGCGTGGTTGCCGGCCGCAAGGTGGATGTGAAGCCCGGCAATGCCATGGAAGTCGGCCAGATGCCGATTGGTACCATCGTGCACAATGTCGAGCTGAAGCCCGGCAAGGGTGGCCAGCTGGCCCGCGCCGCCGGCACTTTCGTGCAGGTGGTGGGCCGCGACCGCGGCATGGTCATCATCCGGTTGAACTCGGGTGAGCAGCGCTATGTGCGGGCCGATTGCATGGCCACCGTTGGCGCGGTCTCCAACCCGGACAACAGCAACACCAACCTGGGCAAGGCCGGCCGCAACCGCTGGCTCGGCCACCGGCCGCTCACCCGCGGTGTGGCCAAGAACCCGGTCGATCACCCACACGGCGGTGGTGAAGGCCGGACCTCGGGCGGTCGCCATCCGGTGACACCATGGGGCAAGCCGACCAAGGGCGCCAAGACGCGTTCGAACAAGTCGACGGATCACATGATCATCCGCTCCCGCCACGCCAAGAAGAAGAGGTAAGCGCATGAGCCGCTCCGTCTGGAAGGGTCCGTTTGTCGACCTGCACCTTCTGAAGAAGGCCGAAACCGCGCAGAGCACTGGTGCGCGCGCGCCGATCAAGACCTGGTCGCGCCGCTCCACCATCCTGCCGCAGTTCGTTGGCCTGGTTTTCAACGTCTACAACGGCCGCAAGCACATCCCGGTCTCGGTTTCCGAGGACATGGTTGGGATGAAGCTGGGTGAGTTCGCGCCGACGCGCAGCTTCCCCGGCCACGCCGCCGACAAGAAGGGCAAGCGCTGATGTCCAAGCCAAAATCCCCGCGCAAGGTCGGCGACCGCGAGGCGCTGGCCGTGGCCACCGCAATCCGTGGCTCGGCCTACAAGCTCAATCTGGTGGCCGGGCTTATCCGTGGCCGCCGGGTTGGTGAAGCGCTGAACATCCTGACCTTCTCACGCAAGGCCATGGCCATTGACGTGCGCAAGGTGCTGGCATCGGCCGTGGCCAATGCCGAGAACAACCATAACCTCGATGTCGATGCGCTGGTGGTGAGCGAGGCCAGCGTTGGCAAGGCGATCATGATGAAGCGGTTCACCCCGCGGGCGCGTGGCCGGGCTGCGCGCATCGAAAAGCCCTTCAGCCGGCTGCGGGTGGTGGTGCGCGAATTGAGCGAAGACGACACCAAGACCGCCGGGAGTGAGGCATAATGGGTCATAAAACCTCTCCGATCGGGCTTCGGCTCCAGATCAACCGCACTTGGGACAGCCGCTGGTTTGCCCGTGGCAATGAATATGGCACGCTGCTGCTCGAGGATCTGCGGATCCGCGAGTTCATCGTGAAGCACCATGCCCAGGCGGCGATCTCCAAGGTGGTGATCGAGCGCCCGGCCAAGCTGTGCCGCGTGAGCATCTATGCTGCCCGCCCCGGTGTGATCATCGGCAAGAAGGGTGCGGACATCGAGAAGCTCAGGAAGCAGATCGGCGAGATGACGCGTTCGGACGTGAGCCTGAACATCGTTGAAATCCGCAAGCCCGAGATCGACGCCAAGCTGGTGGCGCAGGGCGTGGCCGACCAGCTGGAGCGGCGCATCGCTTTCCGCCGCGCGATGAAGCGCGCCGTGCAGTCCGCTCTGCGGCTGGGCGCGGAAGGCATCAAGATCACCTGCTCCGGCCGGCTGGGCGGGGCGGAAATCGCCCGCACCGAATGGTACCGCGAGGGCCGGGTGCCGCTGCACACGCTGCGCGGCAACGTGGATTATGCCGAAGCGCAGGCGCACACTGCTTACGGCGTGTGCGGCGTGAAGGTGTGGATCTTCAAGGGCGAGATTTTGGGACACGACCCGATGGCGCAGGACCGTCTGATGATGGAATCGCAGACCTCCGGCGTTCGCCCGGCTCGCTGAGGGAATTGAGCAATGTTGCAGCCAAAGCGCACCAAATATCGCAAGGCCTTCAAGGGCCGCATCCATGGCGACACCAAGGGTGGCACCGCACTCAACTTCGGCGCCTTCGGCCTGAAGGCGATGGAGCCGGAGCGGATTACCGCGCGCCAGATCGAGGCCGCCCGCCGGGCGATTTCGCGTCAAATCAAGCGTGCCGGCCGGCTCAGGATCCGCATTTTTCCGGATGTGCCGGTCTCGTCCAAGCCCGCCGAAGTCCGCATGGGCTCGGGCAAGGGTGCGCCGGAATATTGGGCCGCGCGGGTGAAGCCGGGCCGGATCATGTTCGAGCTGGACGGCGTGCCCTATGCGGTGGCTGCCGGCGCCTTTGAGCGTGCCGCTGCCAAGCTGCCGATCAAGGTGAAGATGGTGGTGCGCCTCGGCGAACCGACCACCGTGCAGGATTGAGGACGATGGCACAGACCAAACATGCGGACCTGAAGGTCCAGACCGATGATCAGCTTGCGGTGCAGCTTTCCGAGCTGAAGCGCGAGCAGTTCAACCTGCGTTTCCAGGCGGCCACCGGCCAGCTGGAGAAGCCCGGTCGTGTTCGCGAGGTGCGCCGCACCATCGCCCGAATCAAGACGCTGCAAACGGTGCGCAAGCCCGATGCCAGCGCATCAGGCAAGGAGGCCTGAGACTATGCCGAAGCGTATCCTGCAGGGCACCGTGGTGTCCGACAAGGGCGACAAGACGGTGGTCGTGCTGATCGAGCGCAAGGTTGCGCACCCGGTCTATGGCAAGATCATCCGCCGCTCGAAAAAGTATCACGCCCATGATGAGGGCAACACCGTCAAGGCCGGGGACATGGTCCGCATTGAAGAGTGCGCGCCGATTTCCAAGCTGAAGACCTGGAAAGTTCTGGAGACCGAAAAATGATCCAGATGCAGACGAACCTGGAAGTTGCTGACAACAGCGGCGCCAAGAAGGTGATGTGCATCAAGGTGCTGGGTGGCTCGAAGCGTCGGTTTGCCGGCGTGGGCGATGTCATCGTGGTGTCGGTGAAGGAAGCGCAGCCCAAGGGCAAGGTGAAGAAGGGCGATGTGCACCGTGCCGTTGTCGTGCGCACCGCCAAGGACATTCGCCGGCCCGATGGCTCGGTGATCCGCTTCGATTCGAACGCCGCCGTGCTCATCAACAAGAATGAGGAGCCGATCGGCACCCGTATCTTCGGGCCGGTTGTTCGCGAGCTGCGCGCGACCGGGCACATGAAGATCATCAGCCTGGCGCCGGAGGTGCTGTAATGAGCGCTGCAAAGATCAAGAAGGGCGACAAGGTCGTCATCCTCGCCGGCAAGGACAAGGGCAAGTCGGGCGAAGTGGTGAAGTCCATGCCGCGTGACAGCAAGGTGGTGGTGCAGGGCATCAACATCATGACCCGCCACAAGAAGCCGAGCCAGACCGATCCCAATGGCGGGCTCGAGAAGGTGGAGGCACCGATGCACGTGTCCAACGTGGCGATTGCCGACCCCAAGGACGGCAAGCCGACCCGGGTGGGTTTCAAGATGCTCGATGATGGTCGCAAGGTACGTTTCGCCAAGCGGTCGGGAGAGGTGATAAATGGCTGAGACCAGCTACACGCCGCGCATGAAAGCGCTGTATGCGGACAAGATCCGCGCCGCGATGACCGAGCGCTTTGGCTATACCAATGTCATGCAGGTGCCCCGGATCGACAAGATCGTCATCAACATGGGTGTTGGTGAAGGCACGCAGGACAAGAAGAAGGTTGACCAGGCAGCGGGCGAAATGGCGCTGATCGCCGGGCAGAAGCCGGTGATTGCCAAGGCCAAGAAGTCGGTCGCCAGCTTCAAGCTGCGCGAGGGCATGCCGATTGGCTGCAAGGTGACGCTGCGCCGCGAGCGGATGTACGAATTCCTCGACCGGCTGGTGACCATTGCGCTCCCGCGCGTTCGGGATTTTCGTGGGCTCAACCCCAAGAGCTTCGATGGTCGGGGCAACTATGCCATGGGCCTGAAGGAGCAGATCATCTTTCCGGAAATCAACTATGACCGCATCGACAAGGTGCGCGGCATGGACGTTATCGTGACCACCACGGCCAATACCGATGAGGAAGCGCGTGAACTGCTGCGGCTGTTCGGCTTCCCCTTCATCGGCATGACCGAAGACAAGAAGGCGGCCTGAGACATGGCAAAGCTCTCCTCGATCAACAAGAACGAGCGTCGCAAGGCGCTGGTGGTGAAGTATGCCGGCAAATTTGCCGTGCTGAAGGCTATCGCCGATGATGAAAGCCGTGACGAAAACGAGCGGCTGATGGCGCGCCTGAAGATGGCGCAGCTGCCGCGCAACGCGAACCCCACCCGGGTGCGCAACCGTTGCGAACTCACCGGGCGCAGCCGCGCCTATTACCGGAAGTTCAAGCTTTCGCGCATCATGCTGCGGGAACTGGCCAACAAGGGCCTTATCCCCGGTGTGACGAAGTCGAGCTGGTAAGGCCGCCTTATGTCGATGACAGACCCCCTGGGCGATATGCTCACCCGGATCCGCAACGGCCAGCAGGCCAAGAAGGATTCGATTCTCACTCCGGCTTCGAAGCTGCGGGCACGCGTGCTCGATGTGCTGCAGCGCGAGGGCTATATCCGCGGCTACAGCAGTGCCGATGATGGCTCGACGGCGGCGGCAATCCGCATCGACCTCAAATATTTCGAGGGCCAGCCTGCCATCCAGCACGTGTCGCGCGTGTCGAAGCCCGGCCGCCGGGTCTATTCCGGCTCCACCGACCTGCCGCGCGTGCGCAACGGGCTCGGCATTGTCATCGTTTCGACGCCCAAGGGCGTTCTGTCGGACGCGGAAGCGCGCGAGCAGAATGTGGGCGGCGAAGTTCTCTGCCAGGTGTTCTGATTATGTCGCGTATTGGAAAAAAGCCGGTTGCTGTTCCCGCAGGCGTTACCGCCTCGATCGAGAACCGCGTGTTGAATGTGAAGGGCCCCAAGGGCGCGCTTTCGATGCCGATGGTAGACGATATTGCCTATGAGGTGCGCGCCGGCGAAATTGGCGTACAGCCGGCCAATGAGTCCAAGCGGGCGCGCGCCTATTGGGGCATGCAGCGCACGCTGGTGGCGAACCTGGTGCAGGGCGTGACCGATGGCTTTGTGAAGACGCTGGAAATTACCGGCGTGGGCTACAGGGCGGCGGTTCAGGGTGCCAATCTGCGCCTGCAGCTGGGCTATAGCCATGATGTCGATTATGCGATTCCGGAAGGCATCACCATCAAGACGCCCGATCAGACCACGGTCGAGATCAGCGGGATGGACAAGCAGCGCGTGGGCCAGGTGGCGGCTGAAATCCGCCGCTGGCGCAAGCCCGAGCCGTACAAGGGCAAGGGCATCAAATATCGCGGCGAGTTCATCTTCCGCAAGGA
>JBBQIP010000054.1:0-14246 GCA_038325045.1 Sphingomonadales bacterium | reverse complement strand
ATTGCATCCTTGGTGTTGGCGGGGCGGCCTGAAAGGCCCATGCGAACACCTGTCATGGGGATACGGCCCGAAAGACGGTTGTAGTATGCGCCGCCGTTTGGTGGCGGTCCAAGCAGGAGGTCTGATAACATGAAAAGTCGCCGTTCACGCCCCGGGTTGGGTCTGGTTCTGGCAACCGCGCTTCTGGCGCTCATTCCCGCCTCCTGCGCGCCATCAGCGCAAATAACGGATGCAGAATGGAGCCAGGCGGGAACTATTGCCGAACCGATCGATCACCGTGTCTGGGACCGGTTGCTGCAACGCTATGTTAAGCCGTCCCCCGATGGGGTGAACCGGGTCGATTACGCTGCGCTCAAGCAGAATGACGCGGCGACGTTGAAGCGCTATCTGGGCCGGATGCAGAGTGTCGAGATCACGCAATACCCGCGTGGTGAGCAATTCGCTTATTGGGTAAACCTCTATAACGCGGCCACCGTCGAAGTGATCATCGAGAACTATCCCCTGGAGACGATTCGCGACATCGGCATCATCGGTGAGGGTCCCTGGAAGGACAAGATCCTGACCGTCGCAGGAAAGCCATTGTCGCTCGACGACATAGAGCATGGAATTCTGCGGCCGATCTTCAAGGACGTGCGCGTACACTATGCCGTCAATTGTGCTTCAATGGGATGCCCCAACCTTGCGACACGGGCCTATACGGCATCGACGCTGGAGGCCATGCTGGGCGAGGCCGCAACTGCCTATGTCAACCACCCGCGCGGCTTTGCCCGGGTCGAAGGTGAGCTTGTCGCTTCCAGCATCTACGATTGGTATGGCAGCGATTGGGGTGGTCAATCAGCGGTACTGGAACACGCCAGAAAATACGCGACGCCGCAAACCATGGAAGTGCTCGGCGATGCCACAACGATCAACAAGTTCGATTATGATTGGTCGCTAAATAAACAAAACTGAGGCTATATAGGGCCATGCTGATGGTCCCCTACAGTTGATGGGAAAGCCCCAATAGTCCCTGCAGGACGCGTTCGCAGTGGAGAGCCCACGGGCGTTGCGCCTGCCGATCGCGGTAAATCTTTAGAATTTTTATCCCAGATAATCGTGCAGCACCCGGCCATAGGGCAGGGTCATGTCGGTCACGATATGAAGGCCGCTCATCTGCTCCAGCACCGGCAGGTCGGCGAGCGGGCAGTTGACTGCGGGCGTCATTTCCAGCCGGGCGCGGCCGGTCCAGGCGCCTTTCACGGTTACCGCGGCGAAGTTGATGCCCACCAGCTGCGCGATGGCGGGGGTGCCGTCGATATCCGGGATCAGCTTCAGCGTGATCTGCGTGCGCTTCAGCATCGCCTCGATATCTTCGAGCGCGCCAGGGCTGCTGTGCTTGTACACCATGGTGCCGCTGGCGACATGCTGGCCGGCATAGGTGAGCACGCCGGTCAGCGTATCGCTCGCCGTCTCCAGCCGGGCGATGCCATATTTCATCGGATAGCCCCAGATTTCGCGGCCGCCGGCCAGCGGCGGGCAGTTATCGACATACATCTGGGTGAGGAAGTTGCATTTCTCGCCCTTGAACAGGCAGGGGATGGCCTGCAGCGCAGCCTGATAGGCACCAAAACCCTCGCCGTCCGGCAGGTCCAGCCATTGCACCGAAACGATATCACCATCCGGCTCCAGCGGCTCCGGCAGCATGGCGCGGATCTTTGCCGGATCGGTGCGATACTGGATGATCATATATTGGCGGTTGAAGAATTTGTACGGGCCCGTCGGATAGGTCGGGCTCTGGAGCGGCATCGAGCTCAGCTTCAGCACATCCTGCTTGTTCATCGCCTGTCCCCCTCAGCGCCCAGCGTCTTTGATGTAATCGAACAGCACCCGCCCGTGCGGTAGGGTGAGGTCGCTCACGAAATGCTTGCCGCCGACAATCTTCAGGATCGGCAGATCGGCCACCGGCGCATTCACATGCGGAATGAGCTGCAGCCGCGCCGGGCTCACCCACACCCCCTTCACCGTAATGTCGATGAGGTTATAGGCGACCAGCTGGCAGATCTTGGGGCTGCCATCCACATCGGGGATGATCTTCAGGTTGCACGATGTCTTGGTCATGCCCTTGGCCTGCGCCTCGCAGCCGCCGGGCGCTTCCTGCCATTTATAGGCCATGGTGCCCATCGCCACGGTCTGCCCGGCATAATCGAGCGTGCCGGTCAGCGTGTCCGATGCCACAACAAGCTTTGGCATCGCATATTTCTTGGGGAAGCCCCAGATTTCGCGGCCCGCGCTGATCGGCGGTTCATCGTCCAGATACATTTGCGCGGTGTAGTTGATCGGCTCACCGTTATAGGTGCAGGGAATAACGATGCCGCTCTCGGTATAGTCCCCGAAGCCCGAGCTGTCGGGCATCTTGATCCATTCGTAGAGCACATGATTATCGGCGTTGGGCACCAGCGGCTCGGGCACTGCGGCGCGCAGGGCCACCGGGTCGGTTTCATAGGTCACGATCATGAATTCGCGGTTGATGAACCGGTAGGGCCCCAGCGGATAGCTGGGCGCGACCGCCGGCATCGATGGCAGCTTCAGAATTTCCTCAGGTGTCATGGTCCGGCAAGCCCCCTTGCATCAGCATGTTTTACAGGAACGAACTCTTGATATCGGTCGAGGACCTCACGCCGATATCGGCGAAATGGTCGTCGAGCCATTTGCTGGCGCTCTCCCGGCCCACGTCCCGCAGCTTTTTCATGAACCCCCAGTCCGGGTTCAGCTTGCTGGTGACCCCCAGGCTGTTCATGAACTCCTCGTCCTGAATCGAGTGGATCAGCATCCGCCGGTGCTTGTCGTCCTGCAGCTGCCCATCATCGATGAGTTGCGACACGAAGGCGATTGCCCGCATCTCGCGCATCAGGCTGGAATTGAAGCTGATCTCGTTGATGCGGTTCATGATATCTTTGGCAGTTTTGGGAATTTCATCGCGGTTCAAGGGGTTGATGTGCACGATCACCACGTCGTTCACCTCGCTCCCGTAAATGAGCGGAAAAATCGCCGGGTTGCCCATATAGCCGCCGTCCCAATAGCCCTCGCCGTCTATCTCAACCGTCTGGAACATGAAGGGCAGGCAGCCCGAGGCCAGCACCTGGTCAGGACCGATCTCGTGGTTCTCGAACATCCGCACCTTGCCGGTACGCACATTGGTGGCAGACAGGAACAGCTTGATCGGGCACCCTTCGCGCAACACATTGAAATCAATGCAGCTCTCCAGCACCTTGCGAAGCGGATTGACGTTCATCGGGTTCAGCTCATACGGCGACATGATGCGCGACAGGATGTCCATCATCATGAACGCCGGACTGTAGTCTAGGCTGTGGTTGCCCATCGCCTTGTCGATCCATGATGGCTGCAGCGGCCCCTTGGCGCCTTCATCGCTGATCTTCTTCCAGAACTTCTCCAGCTCCTCGCGCGCACCCTCCGCGCCGCCGATGGTCAGCCCATAGCCCAGTACCGAAGCATTCATCGCGCCAGCGCTTGTGGCGCTCACCGCATCGAAACTTACCCGGCCATCCTCCAGCAGCTTGTCTAGCACCCCCCAGGCAAAGGCCCCGTGGGCGCCGCCGCCCTGCAGCGCAAGATTCACCGGCTTGCTGTTCGCAGCCGCAACATAACGCTCAGATTTTGCCCCGGTTTTCGTCGCCATATTGCCCCCTGAGCCCCCGATCTACCACAAAACCGTCATAACTGGCTGATTTTGCGGTGGAAGAAAAAGGTAACTCAAGCTACACCTCTCGACAAGCGTGATTCGTTGCAGGTGCGAACAACAAGTCACGCCGGGGCCATTCAGACGGGGGACTTAAGATGCTAAAAGGGCGCAGTGCGGTTGTAACCGGATCAACCAGCGGTATCGGGCTGGGCATTGCCAATGTTCTTGCCGCCAAGGGCGCGAACCTTGTCATCAATGGCTTCGGCGATGCAGCAGCGATCGAAAAGGAACGCGCCGGCCTTGAGGCGAAATACGGCGTGAAGGTGGTCTATAGCGGCGCCGACATTTCCAAGCCCGACGAAGTAAAGGCGATGGTCGATCTGTGCGTCAGCAGCTTCGGCGCCATCGACATATTGGTGAACAATGCCGGCATTCAGCACACTTCGAGCGTGGAGGAGTTTCCGGCCGAGAAGTGGCACGCGATCATCGCGATCAACCTGTCGGGCATCTTCTTCGGCATGCAGGCGGCGCTCCCGCACATGCGGGCAAAGGGCTTTGGCCGCATCATCAACATCGGTTCGGTGCACGGGCTGATCGGCAGCAAGCACAAATCGGCCTATGTCGCCGCCAAGCACGGCGTGGTGGGCATGAGCAAGGTGGTGGCCCTTGAGACCGCCGGCTCGGGCGTTACCTGCAACACCATCTGCCCGGGCTGGGTGCACACCCCGCTGGTGCAAAAGCAGATCGAGGCGATCGCGGCTGCAGACGGCATCAGCGTGGAAGCCGCAACCGAGAAGCTGCTGGCCGAAAAACAGCCCTCCGGCCAGTTTGCAACGCCCGAGCAGATAGGCGAACTCGCCGCCTTCCTGTCGAGCGAAGCTGCCGCGCAGATGACCGGCGTCGCCATCCCCATCGACGGCGGCTGGACCGCGCAATAGCGCTATCCGAGCGGCTGAACCCCGCTCAGGCGTTCATCAGCCAGTAGATCATCGCGCAGAAGCTCGCGGTGGCAATGCTGGCATGCGCCACGATCGCCGGCGTGGTCGCCGCCGGCTTGGGCTTGGCGATGAGCGGCACCAGCAGCCCGGTAATGAACGCGGCCGCCAGCCCAAGGGCGGAGGCACCGCCCAGCCAGCCTGCGGGCGCGGTGGTGCCATCGGGCGCGCCGCGCAGCAGCAGCGCCAGGCCCTCCAGCCCGGCGGCGGCAATCAGCAGGTGCACCGCACTCATCCAGCGCGGCGCCTTTGTGCCCATCCACCAGTGCCAGGCGAGCGTTGCCCCCACCATCACCGTAGTGCCGAACAGCAGCACCACAACCAGCATCGCCATCTGCCGCCCTCCCCTTTGCCGGCAACTCTAGCGCGGCCGGGCGCCGCAGGGAATTGCCAGCGCCGCACGCAATTGGCAGCTCTGCAGGGGAGTGGCGCCGGTTGCCGGGCAGCGTATAAGCCCGCAATGGCCGAGCCCACAGCCTTTCCCGATGCCGAGACCGCCCGCGAGGCGCTGGAGGAAGGCCGGCTGAGCGCCGGCTTTGTGGCGCAGGTGAACGCCGCCCTGCTGAACGAGGATTTCGAGGGTGCCCGCAGCCTGGTGGCGCCGCTGCACCCGGCCGATATCGCCGATCTGTTTGCGCTGGTGGCGGAGGATTCGCGCGGCCAGCTGGCGTCTGCGCTTGGCGAGGCGCTCGATGCCCGGGTCATTGCCGAGCTTGATGATTATGTGCGCGAGGATGTGCTCGCCGAGATGTCGGCGAACGAGGTGGCCGATATGGTCACCCGGCTCGATACCGATGATGCGGTCGCGATTATCGAGGACATGGACGCCGATGAGCAGGAAGCAGTGCTCTCCGCGCTCACCCCGCAGGACCGGGCGGATATCGAGGCGGCGCTCACCTATCCGGAGGAATCCGCCGGCCGGCTGATGCAGCGCGAGCTGGTGGCGGTGCCGGAAACCATCTCGATTGCGCAGGTGATCGAAAGCGTGCGCGCCAGCACCGATCCGGCGACCGATTTCTGGGAGATTTTCGTTATCGACCAGGCCCGCCGCCCGGTCGGCACGCTGCGGCTTTCCTGGCTGCTCACCACCCCGCCGGAAATTTCGGTGGCCGATATCATGCAGCGCGAACAAACGCTTATCCCGGTCGATATGGACCAGGAAGAGGTGGCGCTGCAGTTCCAGAAATACAGCCTGATTTCGGCCGCCGTGGTCGACGGCGATGGCCGGCTGGTGGGGGTCATCACCGTCGATGACATCGTCCATATCATCCAGCAGGAAGCGGGCGAGGATGTGCTCAAGCTGTCGGGCGCCGGCGATGGGGATATCAACGAGCCGGTGTTGGCCACCTATCGCACGCGGTCGCGTTGGCTGGTCACCAACCTTGGCACCGGGCTGGTCTCGGCCTCGGTCATCGCCGCTTTTTCGGGCACCATTGAGGCGCTGGTGGCCTTGGCCGCGCTCTCGCCCATGGTGGCCAGCGTGGGCGGCAATGCCGGCAACCAGACCATGGCGGTGACCGTGCGCGCGCTCGCCACCAACCAGCTTACCGAGGCGAACACCAAGCGCACCATAGCGCGCGAATTGAAGGTGGCGCTGCTGAACGGGCTTACCCTTGCCGGGCTGATGGGGCTGGGCACCGCGCTGGTGCTGGGCAACACCATGCTCGGGCTGGTGATCGCGGCCGCCATGCTGTTCAACATCGTGGTGGCCGGGCTTGCCGGCGTGCTGGTGCCGGTAACGCTGGACCGGCTGGAGGCCGATCCGGCGGTCGCGTCGTCAGTGTTCGTGACCATGATTACCGATTCGATCGGGTTCTTCGCCTTTCTGGGGCTGGCGACGCTGGTGGGCGTTGCCAGGCTTTCCTGATGCTGCACCTGAGCAAGGTAGCGGTTGGCTGCCCGGATATCGAAACGCTGGCCCGGTTGCAGACAGAACGCTTCGGCAATGCGGCTGCCAGCCTCACCCGCTACATGCCCAAGCGCGCGCCCGAGCTGGCCGGCGGCTCGCTCTACTGGATCATCCGCCACCGGCTGGTCGCCCGCCAGCCGATTATCGGGCTGGAGATGGTGGAAACCCCCTGGGGGGTGAAATGCCGGATCGAGCTCGCCCCCGGCCCGGTGCCGGTGGCAGCCCTACCCAAGCGCGCGCACCAGGGCTGGCGCTATCTGAAGGCCGAGGATGCGCCGCCGGACCTTGGCGAAGGAGCAGCCGATCTGCCGGCCGCAATGCTCGGAGATCTGCAGGCGCTGGGGTTGATCTGAGCGGCGTGTTCCGTAAACGGGCCATCGATTGCGATGCGTGACACTGGCCCATGCCCTTGGTAGGGGATGCGCCATGTCGTTGCCGCCCCCCGAAACGCTCGTCACCAACACCGCCCGGCTTTTCTGTGATGGAGACGAGCGCGGCGCAGACGGCCATCCCCGGGTTTGGCTCCAGATCGACGCCTCGGGCTTCGTCGATTGCGGCTATTGCGACCGGCGCTTCGTTCTTGCCGGCGGGCCGGCTGACATGCGCGCTGGCGAAGCCGCAGCATGATGCGCTGGCTGCCGGTGCCGATGCTGGTACTGGTTCTTGCAGCCGCACCAGCCGTCGCCCAGTCGGTCATCCAGGTGCCAAAGGGCGGCCAGCCCTATATCGGCGTTACCATTAAAGACGTTACGCTGAAGGCGCGGATTGCGCTGGGCTTCGATGCGGCGCTGCTGCTCAACCAGGGGCCGGCGGAGCGGGCGAAGCTCAAGATGTTCCCGCTGCTCGGCAAGGCGCGGATCAAGAACACGCTCATCCCCGGCGGCGAGGCGCTGTTCCGCTTCAACCTCTATAAATCCACCCCCACAGGCTATGCGCGCAAGACCCTGCCTACCGTGTGGGTGGACAAACCGATTGCCGGAGATGCGGACGGCATATTGTCGGTAATGGCGCTGGAGGCAGACAGGATAAGCCTGGTGCTCGGCCCCGATCTGCCGGGCAGCCGCACCTACAAGCTGGTGCGGGACGGCAAGAGCGATGCCAGCGTGAAGACAAAGCTGGGCGACGAAAAGCTGCGCATCAACCTTGAGCTGAACTCGCCCGAAACCATCTTGAACGCCCGCGCCGGTGAGGCGCTGCTGGCGGCCGGGCTGGTCAGGCGCACCAAGCAGGTGGGGCTGTGGCGGCCTTTCCCCGGCGTGGCGCTGCCGTTCCAGCGGCTGCAGGCGGTGCCCGGCGCGCGGCTGCTGGGGCTGCCTATCGTCAATGCCGTCATCCGCGTTACCGAGGCAGAGGCGAAGCGCATCGACGCCGAGGCCAAGGCCGGCACCTCGACCGCAGAGGACGATGAAGACGCGATCACCGTCACCGCCAGCCGCGAGAAGCGCGGCCGCTCGCCCTGGGCGTTGCTGGGCCGCGACCTGCTTGATCAGTGCAGCCGCATCCTGCTCGACCGCCCGGGCAAGAGCTGGGACCTGACCTGTCGTTTTGACGCTGGCTGAACCGGTTGGCATCGGCCGCGCCAAGCCCCTATATCAGAGCGATGCAGATGACCCCCAACGACCCGTCCTCCCATTTCTATGCCGATGGCGCGCTCGACCCCGGCCGCACCGAGCGGCTGGTGGCGGACGCCCTTTCCGGCTGCGATGACGGTGAGCTGTTCCTCCAATATGCGGTGTCGGAGAGCTTCAGCTTCGATGATGGCCGGCTGAAATCGGCAAGCTACGACAGCCAGAAGGGCTTTGGCCTGCGCGGCGTGGCCGGCGAGATGACCGCCTATGCCCATGCCAATGAACTGTCCGACGCCGCCATCCGCCGCGCGGCCGAGACCGTGGGGCTGGTGAAGGGGGGCCATGCCGGCACCGTGGCGCTGGCGCCGGCGCGCACCAATGCGGTGCGCTATACCGATGCCAACCCGCTGGTGGCCAAGGACTTTGCCGACAAGGTGGCGCTGATGCAGGCGATCGATGCCGCCGCCCGCGCGCGTGACCCGCGCGTGGTGCAGGTGTCTGCCAGCCTGATCGGCTCCTGGTCGGTGGTGGAGATCGTGCGCGCCGATGGCCAGCGGATGCGCGACATCCGCCCGCTGGTGCGGCTGAACGTGCAGATTGTGGCCGAGAAGAACGGCCGCCGCGAAACCGGGTTCCACGGGCTGGGCGGGCGCTATCTCTATGACGCGCTTTTCGAGCAGGACCGCTGGAACGAGGCGATTGATATCGCGCTGGCGAGCGCGCTGGTGAACCTTGATTCAGTGGCCGCACCGGCAGGCGAAATGCCGGTGGTGCTCGGCCCCGGCTGGCCCGGCATCCTGCTGCACGAAGCCGTGGGCCATGGGCTTGAGGGCGATTTCAACCGCAAGGGCACGTCCGCCTTTTCGGGCCGCATCGGCGAGCAGGTGGCAGCCAAAGGCGTCACCGTGGTGGATGATGGCAGCATGGACCACAGGCGCGGCTCGCTTACCATCGATGATGAAGGCACGCCGACCAGCCGCACCGTGCTGATCGAGGACGGGATATTGAAAGGCTATATGCAGGACCGGCTGAACGCCCGGCTGATGGGCGTGGCGCCCACCGGCAATGGCCGCCGCGAAAGCTATGCCCATGCTCCCATGCCGCGCATGACCAACACCTTCATGGAGGCCGGCCACGAAGACCCCGGTGAAATCCTGCGCTCGGTGAAGAAGGGCATCTATGCCAAGAGCTTCGGCGGCGGGCAGGTGGATATCACCTCGGGCAAGTTCGTTTTCTCCTGCACCGAGGCGTACAAGATCGAGGATGGCAGGCTGGGGGCGCCGGTAAAGGGCGCCACGCTCATCGGCAACGGCCCCGAGGCGATGGGGCGTATCCGGGCTATCGGCAACGACCTGGCGCTTGATGAAGGCGTGGGCGTGTGCGGCAAGGGCGGCCAGTCCGTGCCTGCCGGCGTGGGCCAGCCCACCCTGCTTATCGAGGGGCTGACGGTGGGCGGCACCGCCACCTGATGCCGCTCGCCACGCTCGTCACCCTGTTCGACCGGCAGGAGGCCGAGATCGTGCGGGCCCGGCTGGAGGCGGGCGGCATCGGTGCCGTGCTGTTCGATGCCGGCATTGCATCCCTTATCGGCAGCGGGCTTTCGGGCGTGCGGGTGATGGTGCTCGATGAGGATGTGACGGCAGCAAACCGGTTGCTGGCAGCGCCATGAAGCTGGCGCCATGAAGCCGGCGCCATGAAGCTGGCGCTGGCGCTTGGCGGCGGTGCCGGGCTGGGCTGGGCGCATATCGGCGTGCTGCACGCGCTGCAGGCCCGCGGGGTCACGGTGGATGCCGTAAGCGGCACCTCCATCGGCGCGATTGCCGCTGTGTGTCTGGCGGCCGACCGGCTGAACATCCTTGAAGAGATCGCCCGCTCAACCGATGCGCGCGCCGTGGTGCGATTTTTGGATGTGGACCCGCGCAAGGGCTCGATGCTCGGAGGCCGCACGGTCAGAAACCGGATGCGCCACCATTTCGGCCATACCATGCTCGAAGATCTGTTCCTGCCGGTGGCCGTGGTGGCGGCCGATCTGGTGACCGGCGATCAGGTGATCCTGCGCCGTGGCCCGGTGGTGGAGGCGGTGAGCGCGTCCATCGCCATTCCGGGCGTGTTTCCGCCCGTGCGCCGCGACGGCATGGTGCTGGTGGACGGCGGCGTGGTGGCGCCGGTGCCGGTGCGCGCGGCAAGGGCGATTTCCAAAGCGCCGGTGCTGGCCATCAACCTGCAGGGGGATTACGGGCGCCGTGCGGAAGCCACCATGCCCGCCGGCAAGCGCATGCTCACCCCGTTCCGGGTGGGCCGCGCCGGCCTGTCGCTGCTGCTCACCGAACTGGCGAGGCAAAGCCTGATGCTCGACCCGCCCGATCTGGAGATCGCGCCCGCAGTGGGCCATATCGATGTGCGGAACTTCACCCGCGCCGATGAACTTATTCGGCTCGGCGCGGAATCGGTGGAAGAAAACTGGGGCGCGATAGCGGCGCTAAGCTGAGCCGGGCAGCTGCCCAAAAAAGCGACAATGGGCACCCTCTGCTTCCGAATCGGGCAGCAGAAACCGCAATGTTCCACGTGGAACATTAAGCATCCCTAGGTGCCAGCGGTTGGCACGCTCCATGCATATCACTGGATAGATCAAGCGCGGCTGGCGCGCGGAGTGAGCATGAAGCTGGTGATGGCGGTGATTCAACCTTGCAAGCTCGATGGGGTGCGGCAGCGCCTTGAGCTGGCAGGTGTGGTCGGCATGACCGTGAGCGAGGTGCTTGGCGCAGGCCGGCTGCAGTCGGGCTCGGTCATGCTGCCGCGCTTCAAGATCGAGCTGGTGGTCGATGATGCCGGCGTGGAGCAGGTTTGCGAGGCGATAGAGGACGCAGCGCAGACCGGCGCGGTGGGTGACGGCAAGATTTTCATCTCCGATGTGGGCGAGGTGGTTCGCATCCGCACCGGAGAAACCGGCGAAGCCGCCCTGTAGGCGCCGCCGAACGAGTTTGGTGCAGCCGGGTGCAACCGGCCCCGCATCTCAAGAGGTTCCTCCCCAAGGAAACCTACTGGCCCGGCAGGCAACTGCCGGGCCACTTTTTTGGGGGGTTTCATCCCCTTCGCAACCGTGGATCGGATTTGCCAGGCCCTGACCCTGGGTGCCGGCTGCAAACACGAATGGATGGAACGCGAACCTGCTAAAAAAACAATGTCGCTTTGCGTGCGAGCGATAGGGACTATGAAGACACGACTTGTGCCGAGCCGGGTTGCCGATCACTGCCGTACAACGAGGTTCCGAAAAATCCTGCCCTTCGCTCCGCTGCCCATGCCGCACCGCTAGCGGAAATAGTGCAGTATCAAGGTGCAGTATAAACGCTGACGCCATCCTTTATCGTCTCGACGATCTTGATGTCCTTGATTGTTGCCGGCGCCACGGCCAGCGGGTTTGCCGACAGGATGACCATGTCGGCGCGCTTGCCGACTTCGAGACTGCCCTTGGTCGCCTCCTCGAAATGCTGATAGGCTGACCACAATGTCATCGCCTTCAGCGCCAGCGCTGGCGTGATGCGCTGCGCCGGGCCGAGCACATGGCCGCTGCGCGTCGTGCGGTTCACCGCAGAATCGAGCACCCGCATCGCGTTGGGCAAGGTAACCGGCGCATCCGAATGGATGCTGAACCTCATTCCCGCCTTGTCCACGGCGCCGGTGGGCGAGATGAATTCCGCGCGCTCCGGACCGGCCACCGACTGGCGGTGCCAGTCCCCCCAATAAAAGGTGTGCATCGGGAATAGTGCCGGGAAAATCTCCTCGGTCCTCAGCCGCGGAATCTGGTCGGCGCGCAGATACTGGCCGTGGATCAGCACGGTTCGCCGGTCCTTGCCCGGATAGGCCTTTGCCGCCACGCCGACGGTGCTGATAACCTGGTCGATCGCCGCATCGCCATTGCCATGGATCAGCAATTGCCAGTTATTCTTGTAGGCCATGTCGACCCAACCCTGCGCCTCGCCCGGCCCCGGAAACGCCGGATAGCCGGCATAGTCGGCCTTCTGGCTTTCCGGCGCCTTGAAATAGGGCTTGGTGAACCACGCGGTCTTGCCCTGCGGCGAGCCATCGAAGGTCAGCTTCACGCCGCCGATGCGGAAGTGATCGGTATAGTTGCGCGACATGTACGGCCCTTGCAGTAGCGGGCTGTCCTTCATCGTCGTCAGATCGGAGTAGGATACGACGTCGATCTTGAGTTCATGAATCTTCGCCGCAGCGATAAGCACCTGTGTGGACCCCACATCAGACTTGCCATCCTGCACCGTGGTGAGACCGTTGGCCAGATAGATGTTTTGCGCCGCGACAACCTGGGCGACCATTTGCGCCGGGGTAAACCTGGGCAACAGTTTGGATGCCATGATCCCCAGGCCGCTTTCCTCGAAAATGCCGTTGGGGGTCTTGCCATCGGCTTCCCGCTGAATGACTCCGCCCGACGGGTTTGGCGTTGCGGGCGTGATGCCGGCCATGGCGATCGCAGTGCTGTTGAACGCCCCCAAATGCCCCGATTGGTGGATGAGCATGATCGGTATGGTCGTTGATACCGCATCGAGCTCCTGCCGCGTCGGTGCACGCTGTTCGGCGATTTGTGAATCGTCATAATCGAAACCGATTGCGATGCCCCATGCCGCCACCTCGGGCGAGGTGGCAATGAAGCGCTGCATGATGCGCTGGATATCGGCGATCGATTGCACCGGACCATCGGGCGGCGGCAGCAGGTTGGCCGAGACCGCTTGCAGGCCGACGCCGACGAAATGGCTATGGCCATCGACAAACCCCGGGACGAGCGTGCGTCCTTGCAAGTCCATAATGCGGGTCGCACGGCCCTTTTGGGCGGCAAACACGGCCTTGCGGCTGCCCACCGCTACGATGCTACCGTCCTTGACTGCAATCGCCTCAGCGTTGGGCGCCTTGTCGTCGATGGTCAAGATTGGGCCGCCGGTCCAGATGATATCGGCATTGGCGGCCAGCGCGGATGTGCTGCCAAGCAGCAGCGCGGATGTGCTGCCAAGCAGAAGCGCGGACGTGCTGCCAAGCAGCAGCGCGGATGTGCTGCCAAGCAGCAGCGCCGGTGCTGCGAACCGGATGATCATTGGACGTTCCTCCGAATTCGACAGGGCAATTGATCCGGCGCCTCGCAACTGCACACGCCTTGCATCAGCGGAACTCAAGGAACGTCACTCGATCATAACTTGTTTCGCAGTCAATCACGAGATTCTTGATGATGCCGGGATACCTGACCGATGTCTGCCCGCCGAAAAGGTATCCGGCATTTTGCTGCTGATGACCCAGGATCGCATCGAGCCTGACTTCGGTCCCTCCGGTTGCGCCAATCTGGCGCGCAGCCTCCACCAGGCACATATCCGCCGCGCGGCGCGCGTCGCGCGGCAGGCTGCCGGTATCGGCGATCAGCGTGGCCGACTGCTGGATCAGTTGCTCGGGCCGGTTGTTGCTGCTGGCGAGGATGGCGATCAGTCCAACGGAGATGGCGATCCCGGCGATTGTTGCGCCGGTGTTCCAGCCGCCACGGTCATATTGCAGCTGCTCTGATCCGTAACCATAGGCGAATCTGCCGCGGCAGCCATTACGTACCCATATCGATCGGCTGTCATACCCCCAGCTCCGCCTGAAGATGCACGGGCTGTTGCCATATTGGCGTGCCAGCACGACCCGGTTGCGCGTTGCCACCGAGCAGCGTTTGAGCCGCGACGAACTGGTGCTGCAATTACGGTGGTCGGCAAAGCCGTTGCTTGCCCAATAGCCTCGCGGATTGCGTGCATACCATGGGGGCGGTGGACGATCGCCATAGATCGGCGGGTATATGGCCGGACGTCGCTGCGGCGGATTGGGTTTGAGAGGATCCCTGGGGGGCTGATACGCTGGCCTTGAAGACCCGCCCGAACCAATTGCTGGCGGTCGGCTCTGCGGCACGGGGTCGGGGCGCGATACAGGTCGGTTATCTGCGGGCCGGCACCACCGCCCAAAACAGCGGCGGCGGGTTTTGGCGGGGGGGCGGCCCGGGGGGCCGTGCAGGCATGGGCAGTGGAGCCCGGGTGGGCGTACGGGTAGGAAGGGGGTGGCCA
>JBBQIP010000053.1:0-14322 GCA_038325045.1 Sphingomonadales bacterium | reverse complement strand
CTGGTGCTGCGCCCGTCCAGCTTCCAGCTGGTGCTGGGCATTGCGCTTCTGGGGCACGGGGTAAACCTGCTGATCGTGGCCGCAGGCCGCCCGCTGGCGCCGGGTGCTCAAACCCCGCCACTGGTGGGCGCAGGCGGGCTGCCGATCGCCGATCCGCTGCCGCAAGCGCTGGTATTGACCGCAATCGTGATCGGGCTGGGGATGACCGCTTTCCTGCTGGCGCTGGCGGTGCGCGCGGCAACCGCCAGAGACGATCAGGATGACGGCGATGCAGACGGAAAGGCGGGCGGCGAATGACCGCTGTGGTCCTGCCTGTGCTGGTGCCGCTGGTGGCGGCGGTGGCAATGCTGCTGGCCGGCGACAATCGGCTGGCGGTGCAGCGCGTGCTGGCGGTGCTGGCGGCGGTGGCCGGTCTGGTGGTGGGCGCGGTGCTGGTGGGCGCGGTGGCCGATGGCACGGTGCTGGTGTACCACCCCGGCGGCTGGCCGGCGCCCTATGGCATCGTGCTGGTGGCAGACCGGCTGGCAGCGCTGATGGTGATGACAGTGGCGCTGCTGGCGCTGCCGGCAGTGGGGATAGCCTTTGCCGATATCGACCGCGCCGGGCGGTTTTTCCACCCGCTGCTGCAGCTGCTGCTGGCCGGGCTGTACGGCGCCTTCCTGACCGGCGATCTGTTCAATCTGTTCGTGTTCTTCGAGCTGCTGCTGCTCGCCTCCTATGCGCTGCTGGTGCACGGCCGGGGCCGCCCCGCGCAGCTTCGCGCCGGGCTGCTCTATGTGGGGCTCAATCTGTTCGGCTCGGCGCTGTTTCTGGTGGCGCTGGCGTTCCTCTATGGCAGCCTCGGCACGCTCAACCTGGCCGATATCGCCCGGCTGCTGCCCGGCGTGGCGGCGGCCGATGCCGGGCTGGTGCGCGCGGCCTTCATGGTGCTGGTGGCGGTGCTGCTTTTAAAGGCGGCGGTGCTGCCGGTCGCGCTGTGGCTGCCGGCGGTCTATGCGCAGGCACCGGTGCCGGCAGCGGCGCTGTTCGTGGTGCTCACCAAGGTGGGCACGGTATCGCTGCTGCGGCTCACGCTTATCGGCTTTGGCGATGCGCCGGTAACCCAGGGGCTGCTGCTGCCGTGGCTGCCGGTGCTGGCGCTGGCCACCATCGCGCTTGGCACCATGGGGGTGTTCGCGGCCGACAGGCTGTCTGTCATCGCCGCCTGGCTGGTGCTGATATCGAGCGGCACCACGCTGTTCCTGCTGGCCTTCCCCGATCCGCAGACCGTGGCCGCCATGCTCTATTACCTGCCGCAATCAACGCTGGTGGGCGCCGGGCTGTTCCTGCTGGCCAGCCATGTCGATGCCCGGCGGGGGGAGGCGGGGGACCGGCTGGTGCGCGGACCTTCGGCGGCCGGGCGGGAATGGCTGGCGCCGGCCTATCTGGTGCTGGCGGTGGGGCTGGCGGGGCTGCCGCCGCTCTCAGGCTTTCTGGGCAAGTTGATGCTGCTGCAGGCGCTGCCCGATGCCGGCTGGCGGCTGGCCTGGTGGGGGGCGCTGCTGGGCTCGGGGCTCGGCGTGCTGCTGGTGCTCTCGCGGGCTACCGGCTTCCTGTTCTGGCAGGCGCAGGCGCACATCAAATTGCCGTGCAGCCACGATGCTGCCGGGCCGCGGCTGGCGCTGCTCTGGCTGGTGCTGGCCGGGCCGGCGCTGGCGGTGTTTGCCGGCCCGGTATCGGGCTATGCAAAGGCAGCCTCGCAGGCGCTGGTGGACCGCCAGCCCTATATCGAGGCGGTGCTGGGCACAGCGCCGGTGCAGCGGGTGCGCCGATGAGCGCGCGCTGGCTGCCACAGCCCTTCATGTCGCTGCTCATCGCGGCGCTGTGGCTGGCGCTCACGGCGCCGGCGGGCGGCTGGCCGGCGCCGGGCAGCCTGGCCATGGCGCTGGTGCTGGGCCTTGGCCTGCCGCTTGTCACCCGGCGCTATTGGCCAAATCCGCCCCGGCTGCACCGGCCGCTGGTGCTCCTCGGGCTGGGAGCGCTGGTGGCGGCCGATATCGTGCGCGCCAATCTGGTGGTGGCGCGGCAGGTGCTCGGCCCGCCCGGCCGGCTGCGGCCGGCGTTCTTCACGGTGCCGCTGGCAATCGCTGATCCGTTCGTGGCCACCCTGCTGGGCGGGATCATCTCGCTCACCCCCGGCACCGTCACCATAGATATCGAGCACTCTGGCGGGCGGGCGATTTCGCTGCTGGTACACGGCCTCGATGTGCCCGATGCGGCGGCGGAAGTGGCGATGATCAAGGCGCGCTACGAAGCCCGGCTGCAAAAGGCGTTCGGATGCTGAACCTTGCGGCCATGGTGGCGCTGGCGATGATGGTGCTGGCAGTTCTGCTCGCGCTGTGGCGGCTGGCAGCGGGGCCAAGCCTTGCCGATAGGCTGCTGGCGCTCGACACGCTGGGCATCAACGCGCTGGCAGTGGTGCTGCTGGTCGATCTGGTGCTCGATACCGAAGTGTTTCTGGAAGCCGCCCTGCTGCTCGCAGCACTGGGGCTCATCACCACGCTGGCGCTGGCGCTGGTGGGGGCGCCTGACCAGGCACCCGACAAGGGCGACGATTCGCCCTTGGATTCGCCCGGAAATTCGCCCGGAGAAGCTCCATGATGGCAGCCACTCCAGCGCATGAACTGGTGGCAGCGGCACTTGTGCTGGTGGGCGCCGCGTTCGCGCTCATCGGCTCGGTGGGGCTGGTGCGACTGCCGGATTTCTTCATGAGGCTGCATGGGCCAACCAAGGCCACCACGCTGGGGGTGGGCGCAATCGTGGCAGCCACGCTGGTGCAAAGCCTGGGCGCCGGTGCGGCCTCGCTGCGCGGGCTGGTGGTGCTGCTCTGCCTGTTCATCACAGCGCCCGTGGTGGCCCATGTCATCGGCCGGCTGGCACGGCGGCGGGACCGTTAGCGCTGGCTTTAAGCGAACGCCCTTATCCCAGCTGCTGCACCGCCGCGCCAAGGCTGCCCACCCGGCGGCGGCGGGGGCGTGGCATTTCCGGCGCGGCGGGCTGCTGGCGGGCGGCCAGCCATGTGGCCAGATGGTCGGGGAACATGGGCGGCGCCAGCCAATAGCCCTGGATGGCGGTGCAGCCGTTTGCGGCCAGAAAGTCCCTCTGCGCTTTCGTTTCTACGCCTTCCGCCACCACATCCAGCCCCAGCCCCAGCCCCAGCCCGATGATCGAGCGTGCGATGAGGCCACGGTCGCCGCCGCTCCTGCCGCCCTTCCCGGCCTGGTCGATGCCCTGGGTAAAGCGCTTGTCGATCTTGATCCGGTCGACCGGGAAGCTGGTAAGGTGCGAGAGCGAGGCATAGCCGGTGCCGAAATCATCGAGGCTCAGCGAAACGCCGCGTGCGCGCAGCGATTCCAGCGTCTCCCCGATCCGGCTCACCGACCGGTCGAGCAGCACGGTTTCGGTAATCTCTATCTCGAGCGCGCTGGCCGGCACCCCGTGCCGTTCAAGCGCCTGGCGCAGCGTTTCCAGCACATCATCGGCCAGCAGCTGCGCGGTGGAGACATTCACCGCGATAAGCCCCGTTTCCAGCCCGGCGGCGCGCAGCCGGGCATGGGCGGCGAGCGCCTGGTCGATGATCGCCTGGCCCAGCGGCTGGGCAAGGCCCACTTCATCGGCAATCGACACGAATTCCTGCGGCGGCACCCACAGGTCCCCGTCACGCCAGCGGGCGAGCGCTTCCAGCCCGATGATCCGCCCGCTGGCAAGGCACAGCTGTGGCTGCAAGGCCACCTGCAGCTGGCCGGCGGGAATGGCGAGGCGCAGCCGGTCCGCCAGCCGGGTGCGGCGCTCGATCCGGCCGGCCAGCGCATGGTCGAAGCGGCAGGCGCGGCCCTGGCCCTGTCGCTTGGCTTCAGCCAGTGCCGACATGGCGTGGCTCAGCAGCATATCGGCGCTGGCGCCCGCGCCTTCGGCCAGGCCTATAATTCCGATCGAGACCGAGGGTACATAGCGGCTCTGGCCCAGTCGCACGGTCTGCCGCTGCCGGGCCAGCAGCCGCTCGATAAGCAGGTCAACGCGGCCATCTGGCGGCAGGCCGGGCAGCAGCACGGCGAATTCATCGCTGCCCAGCCGGGCGATGGCAGCATCGCTTATGCCGGCGGCCGCCAGCCCGCGCTGCAGCCGGCGGCCCACGATCCGCAGCAGCAGATCGCCCGCCGCATGGCCCAGGCCATCATTGACCGACTTGAAGTAATCGATGTCGAGCGCCAGCAGGGTGCCGGCCCGCCCGGCCGCCACTTCGGCGCCCAGCCGGGCGAGCAGCGCGCGGCGGTTGAAGTGGCCGGTCAGCCGGTCATGCTCGGCAAGCCGGCGCAGCTCGCTCTCCGCCTCCTTCAGCCGGGTGATGTCGGTGCGGATGCTCACGATGTTGCCGGTGTTCGACCGGGCGTTGTTCACCTGCACCCAGCGGCCGTTCGAAAGCTGCAGCGTCCATTCCGGCTCGGCGCGGCGGTGGCGAACCAGATAATCGCTGATCCAGGCCTCGCGCTCGGCGGCCGGGGCACTGGCGCGAATGGCGGGGGCGTAATGGTCGGCATCCACCTTGCGGCGCAGCACGGTCTCTATTTCATCGCCCCGGTGCGAAAGGGCGGCAGCACCGGGAAGCACGGTGCGATAGGCCTGGTTGAACAGCACCAGCCGCTCGTCGCTGTCATAAACGGTAAGCGCGGCCGGAATGCCCTCGATGACATCGCGGAGCAGGGTTTCGGCGCTGGTTCTGAGCGCCAGTTCGCGGCGCGCAGCATCGGCCGCCTCGCGGCGCTCGGTCACATCGGAGGATATGGCGACAAAGCCCTTCAGCCGGCCATCGCTGCCACGGATGGGATCGATCCTGAGCTCCACCCAATAGGCCTCTCCGTCCTTCCGGTAATTCAGGATTTCGCGGGTGATAGCCCGTTCTTCGGCCAGCGCTGCGGCAATGCTGGCAATATCGGCGGGGTCGGTGCCCGGCCCCTGCAGGCGGCGGCCGGGCGGTTGCTGCCACAAATCGGCAAGGGCATAGCCGGTCATCCGGGTAAAGCCGGCGTTCAGCCATATGGTGCCGCCGCGCGCATCGGTAATCAGCGCGGCATCGGTCATCTGCTCCACCACCAGTTCCAGCCGCTGGTGCTCCTCCACCTCGCGGCGGCGCTCGGTCACATCGGTAAAGGCGCCCAGCAGCAGCCGGCGCCCGCCCGGCCCGGTAACCGCCTGGCCGCGCGCCCGCACCCAGATGCGCCGGCCATCGGCACGGTCGAGCGGCAGTTCCAGGTCCCAGCCTGAATCCCTGCCATTGTCGGTTTCCAGCGCCCGGCGGACATGGTGTTCCATCACCAGCCGCGCCTCGGGCGCATAAAAGCCGATTGCGCTTTCAAGCGTGGGCGCAAAGCTGTCGGGAACACCGTGGATGCGGCAGGTCTCGGTGCTCCACCACAGCTCGTTGCTGCCGCTATCGAACAGCCAGCCACCGATGCCAGCCGCTTCGAGCAGCGCTTCGGACTGGCCGAACAGCCGTGTGCGAACACGGTCGAGGATGGTGCCACGCCCTGTGGGCCAGCCGAGATCACTCATTCAACGGCCTCCCTGCCGCACGCAACCGGCCCAATGCTGGATAACGGCGCTGGCCCCGCCTCCTTTAGCCGCGCCGCAAGTTCATGGGTTTTGGCGAACAGCGTGATCGATATTTCCGGGGCTTTTATTGGCTCGCCCTGTGCCTATCTCTGCAAGTGTAACGGGAGCGGATTGCGCTCCTTCAGCCTGAAAGGATTGCCCCGATGATCGAACTTCGCCCCTTTGCCAGCCTCGGCGGCGCCAACCATGGCTGGCTGGATGCCCATCACCATTTCAGCTTCGCCGGCTATCAGGATCCGGCGCGGGTGCACTGGGGCCGGCTGCGGGTGTGGAACGATGATGCGATTGCCCCGCACACCGGCTTCAACCCGCACAGCCACAAGGATATGGAGATCATCACCTATGTGCGCGAAGGCGCGATCAGCCATGAAGACAGCCTTGGCAACAAGGGCCGCACCGAGGCCGGCGATGTGCAGGTAATGTCGGCTGGCAGCGGCGTGGTGCACAGCGAATATAACCACGAGGATGTGACCACCCGGCTGTTCCAGATCTGGATCATCCCCGATCGGCCGGGCGGTGCGCCGGGCTGGGGCGCGCGGGAGTTTCCGCGCGGTAACCGCGCCGGCAGCTTCGTGACGCTCGCCAGCGGCATGGAAGGCGATGAAGAGGCGCTGCCTATCCGCGCCAGCGCGCGGGTGGCCGGCGCCACGCTCGCGGCCGGCGAAACCGCAGTCTATGAAACCGCCGCCGGCCGCCATGTCTATCTGGTGCCGGCACTGGGCCGGGTGCGGATCGGTGACGTGGAGGCGGGCGCGCGCGACGGTGTGGCCATAAGCGAGATGGAGCGGATCGAGGTAACCGCGCTGGAGGACAGCGAACTGGTGCTGGTGGACGCCGCCTGACCCCAGGGTCCTGACCCTTTGGAAAGGTTAATTCCGCCGGCGTTAACGCTTCGTAAGTGGCACTTGCGGCCCTGGTGCCGCAAGGAGCCTTCCCATGGAAGCAGCAGGCATTTCGTCAGCAGCACCGGCGCTGGCGGTGGCCGGGCTGGTCAAGCGGTTCGGCCGGCAGCTGGCTGTCGACGGGCTGAACCTGCGGGTGCAGACCGGCTCGCTCTATGCGCTGCTCGGCCCCAATGGCGCCGGCAAGACCACAACGCTGCGCATGGTGGTGGGGCTGGAGACACCCGATGCCGGGCAGATCCATGTGGGCGGGCTGAATGCGCTTGCCAACCCGCTGGCGGCCAAGGCGCGGATCGCATGGCTGCCCGATGAGCCGCTGCTCTACGACAAGCTGAGCCCGGTGGAATATCTGGCCTTTGTGGCCGGGCTATGGTCGGTGCCGCCGGCAGTGGCGCGGGCGCGGTCGGAAACGCTCATCGGCCAGCTTGGCCTCTCCGAGCGCCGCGATGCGCGATGCGAAACCCTGTCGCGCGGGCAGCGGCAGAAAGTGGCACTGGCGGGCGCGCTGGTGCACGATCCCGAACTCCTCATCCTCGATGAACCGCTTACCGGGCTGGATGCCGCCGCCGCCCGGGTGGTGAAAGACCTGCTGCTCGCCCGCACCCGCGCCGGCGGCACCGTGATCATGACCACCCATATCCTCGAAGTGGCGGAACGGCTGGCAGACCGGATCGGCATCATCCGCGCCGGCCAGCTGGTGGCAGAGGGCAGCGCCGCCGATCTCGCCGGCAGCGCAGGCGTTGGCGCCTCGCTCGAAGATGTGTTTCTGGCGCTGGCCCAGCCGTGACAGCAATGGCTTCGCCCACGCTGGGCTGGCTGCTGCTGCACGAGCTCCGCATGGGGCTCCGGGTGGGCAGCGGCGGCTCCTCCTGGCGCCGCTTTGCCGGGCTGCTGCTGGTGGCGGCGCTGCCGGTTGGGCTGGGCTGGCTGCTGGCCGTGCGGCTGGCAGATGTGCCCGATTGGCCGTCGCCGGCCGCCGTGGCCATGCTCAGCGCCGGCCATGCGATGATGCTGCCGCTCATGCTGTCGTTCGCCTCGGTGCAGGTGCTGCGCTCGTTCCGTGAGCGCGGGGATCTCGATCTGCTGCTCAGCGCGCCGCTGCCGCAGGAACGGGTGTTCCGGGCCAAGGCGCTGGCCTCCTCCTGGCTGGTGGCAATGCCGTTCATGGCCATGCTGGGGCCGTTCGTGGTGTTTTCCATGGTGCTTGGCCACCTCAACTGGGGCGGCGCGCTGCTGGTGATCCTGGCCACCGCCGGAATCGCCACCGGGCTGGGCTATCTGGTGGTGGCAATGCTCATCGGCTGGCTGGGCCAGCGCCGGGCGCGGATTGCCGTGCATCTGGGCAGTGCCGCACTCGGCGCCAGCATCTTCATCGGCACCCAGATCGGCGGCTTTGGCAGCGGCGGCGGGCGGGTGGCCATGGTGCAGCAGCTGGCAGCGGCCGATCTGCCGGCGCCGCTCGATTGGGGCGGCCAGGCCATGCTCGGCGCGCCGCTGCCCATTTTGGTGCTGTTGCTGCTCGCGGCGCTCTCGCTGCTGCTGGCCGAAGGGCCGGGGGCGCGCCGGCTGGCCGAACAAAGCCATGAGCAAGGCACCGATACCCTCACCCCGCGCACCATCACCTTCAGCGACCGGCCACTGGTGGCGCTGGCAACAAAGGAACTGCGGCTGCTGTGGCGAGACCCCGAGACACTGGCACAGGTGCTGCTGCGGTTCATCTATCTGGTGCCGCTGGTCTGGCTGGCAAGCGACCCCGCCACCGCCCCCCAGACCGCCGCCCGCCAGCTGCTCGGCGGCGGCACCGCACTCGCCGCCATGGCGGCCTCCAGCCTCACCTGGATAACGGTCTGCTCCGAAGAGGCGCCCGAACTGGTGGAGGCAGCGCCGATTCCGGCCTGGCAGCGGCAAGGCGCAAAGCTGCTGGTGGCCTGCTCGCTGCCGCTGCTCGCGCTGCTGCCGCTGGGGGTCTGGCTGGCCACCCTTTCGGTGCCGGCAGCGCTGCTGCTGTTGCCCCTCGCTGCGCTGGCCAGCCTCAGCATGGCCGCCATGCAGGCATGGCACGGGCCACGCATGCCGCGCCTCGCCTTTCGCAAACGGCCGAGCGCGCTGCTGCTCATGGGTCTCATCGAAATCGGCGTCGCCGGCGCCTGGGCGGCCGCAGCGGCGCTGCTTGTCGGCGGGTCGATTTGGGCGATGGTGCCGCTGCTTCTGGTGGCAACCGTGGTCGGCCTCGGCTGGATGCTGCGCAAACGGCGCTAGTTCAGGAGAGGTGCCTCCGGCGGGCAGCTCAGAGTGCCTCCGGCGGGCAGGGCCGGCGGCCCTGCACCCATTTTGTGGGTTCATGCGCCAAGGCGCCGGCCACCGATTGAGGGCACCGGAAAATAATTGGGTGCAGGGCCGCCGGCCCTGCCCGCCGGAGGCGCTTACCCGACAAGCGCTCGCATCATCGCCTGCACCGCGTCTGGCGCCTGCAATGGCAAAAAGTGCCCGGTGCCGGGGATGCGGCTGGCGGCGTGGCAGCGGGGGTGGGCTGCAAACGCTGCCAATTCCGCTTCGCCGATGGTCGACTGGCTGGTGCCGGCAAGGAGCGCGAAGGGCCGGTCGAGCCGGGCCAGCCGCGGTTCGATATCGATTGGTGCGGCGCGGAAGCTGGCGGCCTCCACCGCTGGCGGGCAGGCGAGGGTGATGCCGCTGCCCGACGGGTGAAAGCCGGCTTCCAGATAGGCATCGAGATCGCCATCGGAAAATTCGCGGAACACGCCGCGCCCGGCATAGGAGGCGCGGGCGGTGGCAAGGTCGGGAAAATCCGCGCGTCGGCGCGTGGCTTGTTCGGCAAGCGGGTTGGGCAGTGGTTCGCCGGAAGCGCGCGCGGCGGCGGCCACGGCAAAGGGGATCAGCGGCGGCTCCAGCATCAGCAGCCCGGCCACGCGCGCCGGCGCCTCGGTGGCGGCAATCAGCGCACAGCCGGCGCCCAGGCTATGGCCCATCAGCCACCAGCGGGCAGCCGGCGCGATGCTGTCCATTATGGCCAGCGTGTCATGGGCAAGGCCGGTCCAATCCAGCCGCTCGGGGTCAGCGAGCGGCCGTCCATCCGCGCCGTGGCCGCGCGCATCGGAGGCGATTATGTTGAACTGCCCGGCCAGCGGCGCCAGCAGCCGGGCATAAAGCGCTGCGTGCATGCCGGTGGCATGGGCGAAGTGCAGCCACGGCGCTGCCGGCCCGGCGCCGTCCCACACCAGCGCCGCAGCCGGGCCACGGCCGGTTTCGATCTGCAAAGCGCGCATCAGCCCTGAGCGGCCATCTGCCGGCTGAGGATGGGCGCCAGCCGGGCGATGAGCGCCGGGTCGCGCGCCTCGGGCGCAGTGAGCAGCGCTGTATCGAGCACGGTATCGATGGGGGAGGGCGCCCGCTCCGCCGGCAGCGCAGCCGCCAGCCCGCTTACCAGCGCCCGGGCGGTGCCGGCATTTTCCGCCATGCGGGCGATGATCTCGGCAATGTCCACATCTTCGCCAGCACCATCGGCGTGCGCGCGCCAGCTGTCATAATCGGTCACCATCGCCACCAGCGCAAACGGCAGCTCGGCCTCGCGCGCCAGCCGTGCCTCCGGCATCGCGGTCATGCCGATAAGCTGCGCCCCCCAGCTGCGGAACAGCCGGCTTTCGGCGCGGGTGGAAAATTGCGGGCCTTCCATGGCCAGATAGGTGGCCCCCCGGTGCAGCCGGGCGCCAGCCGCCGCCGCTGCATCGCCGGCAAGCGCTGAAAGCCGGGGGCACACCGGATCGGCCAGCGGCACATGGGCCACAAGGCCGGGGCCGAAGAAGCTCATCGGCCGGGCGCGGGTACGGTCGATGAACTGGTCGACGATCACGAAATCACCCGGCGCCATCGCTTCATCGAGCGAACCGACGGCGGAGACGGACAGTATGTCGGTCACCCCCAGCTGCTTCAGCGCCATGATGTTGGCGCGCGCCGGCACATCACCGGGCGGAATCCGGTGGCCGCGCCCATGGCGGGGCAAAAAGGCCAGCGGCACGCCGTGCAGCGTGCCGGTCAGCACCGCATCCGACGGCGCGCCAAAGCTGGTTTCCACCTGCTGCCAGCGGGCCTGCTCCAGCCCTTCGATGGCATAAAGCCCCGAGCCGCCGATAATTCCCAGTCTCCAGCCCGACACCGGCGCCTCCCTTTTTGAGCGTCCCCTCCTAGGTCGGGCTGCGGCACCGCGCCAGCCGCTTGCCGCCAGCCGCTTGCTGTTGGGCGCCGGCTGCGGCAAATGGCACCAATGAGCGAAGGTGTTTCAAAAACCGCGATGATAACCGGCGCCTCCTCAGGCGTGGGGCTATGGGCCGCAAAGGCGCTGGCAGATCGCGGCTGGCACGTGGTGATGGCCTGCCGCGATCTGGAAAAGGCCATCGCAGCCGCGCGTAGCGTCGGCATTGCAGAAGCCAGCCACAGCCTCGTGCTGCTCGATCTCGGCGATCTCGATTCGGTGCGCGCCTGTGCCGAAGCCTTCCGCCGCACCGGGCGCCCGCTCGATGCGCTGGTGCTGAACGCCGCCGTCTACATGCCCCGGCTGGAAGCGCCCATCGCCTCCATGCAGGGCCATGAGCTGGCAGTCGCCACCAACTATATGGGCCATTTCCTGCTCGCCAACCTGCTGATGCCCGATCTCCGCGCCGCCACCGCACCGCGCCTCATCACGCTGGGCACGGTCACCGCCAATTCGGAGGAATTCGGCGGCAAGGTGCCGATACCCGCCCCCGCCGATCTCGGCGAACTCGCCGGGCTGGAGGCAGGCTTCAAGCTGCCAATGGCGATGATCGACGGTAAAGCCTTCAAGCCCGGCAAGGCCTATAAGGATTCCAAGCTGGCACTCATGATGATGAACCGCGAGCTGCACCGCCGCTTCCACGCCGAAACCGGCATCATATTCGCCACCCTCTACCCCGGCTGCGTGGCCGATACGCCGCTGTTCCGCCACGCCCCGCCCGCCTTCCGGCGCATCTTCCCCTGGTTCCAGAAAAACATCACCAAAGGCTATGTCAGCCAGCCCCTATCAGGCGACAGGGTGGCCCAGGTGGTGGCAGACCCCGGCTTCACCCGCTCCGGCGTGCACTGGAGCTGGGGCAACCGCCAGAAACAAGGCGCCCAGGCCTTCGCCCAACCCCTCTCCGCCAAAGCCGAAAACGCCGCCCGCTCGGCGCGGCTGTGGGAGCTAACGGAAGCCTTGGTGGATTGAAGGCAGAGGCCTCCGGCGGCCGGGGGCGGCGCCCCCGGACCCCATCCGCAAGCATCGTTCAGAGGTTGAAGGCTTGTATCAGCCTGTTCGCATGGCCGGCGACTTCGCCGGTCCAGCCGGCCAGCCATTCGCGGTAGCTGCAAGCAGCAAACCCTACATCCGCGCCCTGCACCGCTGCTGCGAACCCGGCAATCTCATCACGGTGCCTGCCATGCGCTTCCGGCGATATGGCAGTTCCATTGCGCTCCCTAGGCTCGGCATAAAGATAGACCAGCTGTGCCGCCTTTGAATGGCGCCGTGCTTCGGCTTTAAGGCCGAGCGCATGCTTGACGAGCTGCGCTGCATCGAGATGCCGAAACTTCATGGGCTGCGCGCGCAAACTGTCTCGCATCGCCTGCCATGGCGCCATTCCTGAGCCCCAGGCCTCCTCGCGGTCATAAGCCGGGCTGAGATCGGCTGCTTTCCGGTCCCGAAAGGGTTCGAACCGCTTGGATTCGACACCGATCAGATGGCTCTCGGTCAAAATGCCGGCATCGAGCCATGGATGGCGGCCACCGCGCCACGGAAACCGCATCTGCCATTCGATATCCACTGTCCGGGCCGGCCACCCCAGCTGTTCTGTTCCCGGAAACGGGTTGAGCAATTCCGGCTTTTCAAGAAACCAGCCAAACGCATTTGCGGCCAGCGCAGCACTGCTTTCCGGGCTGGCCAGCTTGCCGCTTTCAATCTCGTTGCCAGCAGCCTTGGTAAGGGCGGCCAAGACCAGTTCGACTGGAATGCCGGGCAGAAATGACAAATGAGGTTCCACAAATGCGCTACTTCAAATGGGGTCCGGGGGCGTCGCCCCCGGCCGCCGGAGGCCCTTTGCGCTCGCCCGGTTCCGCCGCCAGCCCGTAGCGGGCGGCCAGTTTCCACACATGGTCGGGCACCATGTTCTTCATCATCGCCGGGCGCTGGCGGCGGAGGAAGTACACGGTTTCGATGGCTTTCATCTCCAGGCGCGCGCGGGCGAATTCCAGGCCCTTGGGGCCAACCAGCGGCATCAGCCGGCCCACGATGGGGCGCAGCCAGCCGGGCATCTTGCGCAGCGGCAGCCCGCCGGCGGCGAGGATGGTGTTGGCGAGAAAGCCTTTTACCGGCCCGGTGCGGTTGCCGCTGGAGGCGGGGGGAGCGGTTTCCACTTCGTTTCCCAGCAGCGCCAGCAGTTCGGCGCCGCGATCGTTCCGCACCAGCAGCCATTGTTCGCCGGTGCCGCCCATATAGCCGACCGTGATATCGGCGAGTGCGTTGGTGTAATCCACGCAGGTACGGCAGGTGAGCGGCCAGAAATCGGAGCGCAGGTCGGAGAGTGGCAGCATCAGGAAGGGCACCAGCTTGTGGCTGCCATCATCGAAACGCAGCTCCACCTTATAGTCGGCGCGGAATTCCAGATAGGAGATGGTCTCCGGCTGGTCGGAGAGCAGCGCCAGAAATTCGTGGAAATTGGCCGTGGTGGTATTGTCCGAACACGGCGTGCCGATGACATAGACACGCTCGAAGCCGAAGCTGGCCTCGATGGCGCGCAGCGCATGGACCTGGCAGGGGATGCCGATGACCGCGATGCGCTTGAACCCCCGGTCGCGCGCCGGCTCCAGCATGGCGAGCAGCGGCGCATAGCCCATCCGCATGCCGCGCACGGCCGCCATGCCTTCGGCCGCCGTTACCATCACCGGCATGGGTTTCCAGCGGTCGTGCGGGTCCGGCGCCATGGTCAGCACCGCCTCCACCGCGCCGGTTTCCAGCAGCCGTTCGGCAAGGCGCGAGGTGATGCCGGTCCATTGCGCGCCTTCGCTCGGCGCTTTCAGCCGGGCGCGCAGCATCTGCTTGAAGGGGCCGAAAAACAGCTCGTCCGGGTTGATGTGGGGCGCGCGGGCGCGGCCATGCACCCGGGTTTCGGCGGTCGCATAATCGGGCTTGATGAACTGGCAGGCGGTGCCGCACTGGCCGGGGTCTGCCAGCCGCGACACCCCGCAATCGGTGCACAAGCCGCGCGGCGCGGGCGGCCGCAGCGGCGGCACCTCCACGCCCGGTGCATCAGCGGCGTTGATCCGCGCACCCGTTCCACAGCTTCCATGATCGCGCCATCGGGGCTGCGCAGCTGCGCTATCCGCACCCGGCCCCAGCCGCCCAGCTCGGTTTCCACCACCGGGCTGGGGGTCACGCCCATGGCCCGCGCCCGGCCCAGCAGCGCCGTCAACCGCTCGGTGGGGAAGCGGAGCGCCGCCACGCCGTAGTTGGGCGGGCCGGCGCGGGCGGCAAGATCGCGGCCCTTAAGCCCGCGAAACTGCATCGCCTCCACCCGCCCGGTCTCGGCCCCGTCAATGGCCAGGATGGCGTAATCGCGCGGAGATGTGGTGGCGAGGTTCTGCGGCAGCGCGAAATTATTGGGCGCCTCCACCGGGTCCAGAAACGGCCCCTCGGCAATCGGCGCATAGCCGAACAGGCTAGCATAGAAGCGCTTGGTGGCGGCAGCATCCTTCACCATCTGCATGGCAT
>JBBQIP010000052.1:0-14469 GCA_038325045.1 Sphingomonadales bacterium | reverse complement strand
GCAGCTGGGCGGATGTGGCGATGGCGGCACCGTTCATTGTTGCTGGCTCGCTGCTGCTGCTGCGCGCCGGGCCATCGCTGGATGCGCTCTCGCTCGGCGAGGCTGCGGCGGGCTCGATGGGGGTCGATCCGCTGCGCCTGCAGGTGCTGGTAGTGGCGGGCGTCGGGCTCATCGTGGGAGCCTCGGTGGCGGCCGCCGGCGTTATCGGCTTTGTGGGGCTCATCGTGCCGCATCTGGTCAGGCCCTGGGCGGGCCATAGGCCGGCGGCGGTGCTGCTGCCCTCCGCCCTTGCCGGTGCGGTGCTGCTGCTGGTCGCCGATAGCCTCGTCAGGCTGGCGCCGATGGCAAGCGAGCTCAGGCTCGGCATCGCAACCGCCATGCTGGGCGGGCCGTTCTTCCTGCTGTTGCTGCTCCGCATGCGAAGGCGGCTGGCATGAGCATATTGGAAACAGACAGACTGTCTGTACGCCTTGGTGAAACGCAAGCACTTGAAGCGGTTACCACCCGTTTCAAGGCGGGACGGATCACCGCCGTGCTCGGCCCCAATGGCGCCGGCAAATCCACGCTGCTGGCCTGCCTCGCGGGCCTTCGAACCCCCGATTCCGGTACGGTCTTGCTGGACGGCGCACCGCTCGCAGCGCTCGACCGGCAGCGGCGCGCGCAGCGGATCGGCCTGCTGCCGCAAAACGGCGATGTGCATTGGGATATCGATGTGGAGACACTCGTCGGGCTGGGCCGGTTTCCGCACCGGGGCCGCTGGCGGGGCCGCGCGGCCGACGATGCCGCGATAGCCGCTGCACTGGCGGCGACCGATTTGGCAGCGCTGGCCCGGCGCACGGTAAACAGCCTTTCAGGGGGCGAGCGCAGCCGGGCGCTGCTGGCGCGCGTGCTGGCCGGCGAGCCGGATTGGCTGCTGGCCGATGAGCCGCTGGCCAGCCTGGACCCTGCCCATCAGCTCGATGTGCTGGCGCGGCTGCGCAGCGTGGCAAAGGCCGGGGCCGGCGTTGTTCTGGTGCTGCACGACCTCAACCAGGCGCTGCTGGCGGCTGATGATGTGGTGCTGTTGAAGGCCGGCCGGGTGGTGGCCCAGGGCAGCACTGCCACGGTGCTGAGCGCTGCAACGCTGGGCGAAACCTATGGGATAGAGGCCCGGATCGTTGAACTTGAGAGCGGCCGGCGGATAATCGCGACCAGCGCAATCAGCAACGAAGGATAGGGGCCGGAGCGGGCCGGGACCCCGCTTCCGAATCTGGTCCCGCATGGTCGGGGCGAGAGGATTCGAACCTCCGGCCTCTGCCTCCCGAAGACAGCGCTCTACCAGGCTGAGCTACGCCCCGACACGGTGCGGAAGCGCGGCTATAGCGGCCACCCTCCCCGCACGCAACTGCCCCTCGCGCGACTGGCAAGCCGTCAGCCGATCAGCCCAAGCATTTCGGCAAGCCGCACGATCTTCTCGCGCGGGGCGCCGGGGCGGGCGCGAGCGATTTCGGCGGCATCGAGCGCCTGCCAATGGCCGAAATGCGTGGCGCGCACGCCGCGCGCCTCCAGCAGCCGGTCAAAGGCTTCGCCGCCGCCCGCACCCTTGCTGGCGGGCATGTCAGCGGCAATCGCCTCCACCACCGAAAATCCGTCCGGCCGGTTGGTGCCTATGGTGCCCGAAGGCCCGCGCCGCGCCCAGCCGCTGGCATAAAGCCCCGGCATGATCCGCCCCGCCTCGTCACAGGGAAAACGACCCAGCGCATCGGCATAGGGCACGCCGGGAATGGAGGCCGTGCGGTAGCCGATGGCAGCGATTATCAGCCCGCACGGAATGGCGTGCAGCTCACCTGTGCCCACGGCCTTGCCGTCTTCCAGCCGTGTGGTCTCCACGATCAGCCGCTCGGCCCTGCCATGGCCTTCAATCGCCACCGGGCGACGGAAGAACTCGAAATGGATGGTCACCGGCTTGTCCGAGCGCTCGGCTGCCGCAAAGCCGCGCAGGTGCGTAACCATCTTGCGGTGGCCCGGCTCCAGCGCTGCATCTTCCTCGATCGGCGGCAGATCGGCCGGCTTCAAAAGCGGCTGGGCGCGGTCCAGATGGCCCAGTTCGCCTGCCTCCTTGGTGGTGAAGCTGGCCTGATGCGGGCCACGGCGGCCAACGATATGGATATCGCTTATCGCCGAGCCACGCAGCGCATCAACCGCGTGCTGGGCGATATCGGAGGAGGACAGCTCGTCCGGCGTCTTGGCGAGGATACGCGCGCAATCGATGGCAACATTGCCGTTGCCGATGATCGCCACGCCGTGATGCGACAGATCGGGCACCAGCCCGGCATGATCGGGATGGCCGTTGTACCAGCCCACAAAGGCAGCCGACCCCAAAACACCCGGCAGATCATCACCGGGAATGCCGATTGCCTTGTCGTGCGGCGCGCCTACCGAAAGCACCACCGCATCATACAGCGCCATCAGCTCATCGACGCCTACATCGCGGCCCACTTCGATATTGCCGATGAAGCGCACCCCCTGCCCCAGCGCAGTTGCCTCATAGCGTTTGGTGACCGCCTTGATGGATTGATGGTCGGGCGCCACGCCGGCGCGGATCAGGCCATAGGGCGTGGGCAGACGGTCGATGAGATCGATCCGCGCGGCGCCGCCCCAGGTCTTGAGCGCGGCCTCGGCAGCATAATAGCCGGCAGGGCCAGCACCGATGATGGCAATATTGATGGTCAATTCCGGCCTCCATAATCGCCGCCCGCCATCGGGCATCTGCCGAGTGCGCGTCAACCCTGCGGCTTGCTAGCATGCGGTGCGCTGCCTATGCCGGCAGGGATGATTGGCAGAACCGCCTGGCTGTTGCGGCAACTGCGCAAGCGCATCTGGGTGCGCGCGGTGCTGATTGCGCTCTTCGGTGTGGCCGCCGCCCTTGCCGGCGCCTTTGTGGACACCCGTTTTTCAACTGTGGTGCTGGACCGGCTGGGCGGCGACTCGGTCGATGCCATTCTTGAAATTCTTGCCTCCTCCATGCTGGCGGTCACCACATTTTCTATCGTCATTGCGGTCCAGGCCTATGCGGCGGCTGCCAATATGGCGACGCCGCGCGCCAGCCGGTTGCTGCAGGAGGACCCCACCACCCAGAATGTGCTGGCAACTTTTGTGGGCGCCTTTCTGTTCAGCCTTGTCGGCATCGCCGCCCTTTCCGCCCATATCTATGGGCCGCAGGGGCGCGCCCTGCTGTTCATCGCCTCTATCGCGGTTATACTGCTGGTGGTGGCCATGCTGCTCAAATGGATCGATCATATCATCAGCTTCGGGCGGATGGACGATACGCTTGACCGGGTAGAGACAGCGGCAAAGGAGGCGCTGGTGCTGCGAGCGGCCACCCCCTGCCTTGGCGGCAGGAAGCGGGAAGGGCCGCCAGCGGACGGCGCACATGCGATCTGCCCGGCCAAGATAGGCTATGTCTAGCATATCGATATGTCCGCGCTGGCAGAGCTGGCGGACGCAGGCAAACGCACGGTGTGGATAGAGGACCTGCCGGGCAGCTTCGTGCATCCGGCGCTGCCACTGCTGTTCATCGACGGGCCGAAGCCGGACGAAGCGTTTGTAGACGACCTGCGCGATGTCTTTACCATCCATGCGTCGCGGGACATTGGTCAGGACCCGCGCTTCGGGCTGATCGTACTGTCCGAAATCGCCTCGCGGGCGCTTTCGCCGGCGGTGAATGATCCCGGCACCGCCATCGATGTCATCGGCCGGGTGGTGCGGCTGCTTTCGGCCTGGGCGCCGGACCATGACGCCGCGCCCGATTTCCCCTGCCTCCACGTGCCGGCCATCGACCCTGCAGACCTGCTGGACGATGCCTTGAGCGCCATTGCCCGCGACGGGGCGGCTTTCATCGAAGTGCAGGCGCGGCTGCAGCACGCGCTCACCATATTGGCGAGCTTGAAACCGGACGCTTTTTCCGCCGCCGCCCGCCGGCTGGCCACCGAGGCAGAGACGCGCGCGCTTGCGGCCTTTACCCTGCCGCACGACGGCGAAAGGCTGCGCCGCGCCATGGCAGCCGGCAAGGGCATGGAGCCACGTTGACCTTGCCGCATTGCGCGCACCCGGCCCTCTGCTAAAGCGGCAGCATGACCGCAACGCTTTCCCGCATCCGCAACTTCTCGATCATCGCGCATATCGATCATGGCAAGTCCACGCTCGCAGACCGGCTGATCCAGCAGACCGGCGGGCTGCAGGCGCGCGAGATGACCGCCCAGGTGCTCGATAACATGGATATCGAGAAGGAGCGCGGCATCACCATCAAGGCGCAGACGGTGCGGCTGGACTACCGCGCAGCCGATGGCCTTGATTATATACTTAACCTCATGGACACGCCCGGCCATGTCGATTTCGCCTATGAGGTTAGTCGCAGCCTGGCTGCCTGCGAAGGCGCGCTGCTGGTGGTGGATGCAGCCCAGGGCGTGGAGGCGCAGACGCTGGCCAACGTCTACCAGTCCATCGAGCATGACCATGAGATTGTGCCGGTCATCAACAAGATCGACCTGCCTTCGGCGGAACCCGAGCGTGTGAAGGCGCAGATCGAGGAGATTATCGGCCTCGATGCCTCGAACGCGGTGCTCACCAGCGCCAAATCGGGCATCGGGATCATCGAGGTGCTGGAGGCTATCGTCACCCGCATTCCGCCGCCCAAGGGCGATGCCGATGCGCCCTTGAAGGCCATGCTGGTCGATAGCTGGTATGATCCCTATCTGGGTGTCGTTGTTCTGGTGCGCATAATCGATGGCTGCATCAGGAAGGGCCAGACGATCAAGTTCATGGCCGCCGACAGCACGCATCTGATTGACCGGGTGGGCGCATTCCGGCCGAAATTGGAATTGCTCGACACGCTGGGGCCGGGTGAAATCGGCTTCATCACCGCCCAGATCAAGGAAGTTGCGCAGGCGCGGGTGGGCGATACCATTACCGATGCCAAGCGCCCCGCAAATCAGGCGCTGCCGGGCTTCAAGACCGTGCAGCCGGTGGTGTTCTGCGGGCTATTCCCCACCGATGCCGCAGATTTCGAGAAGCTGCGCGATTCGATTTCCAAGCTGCGCCTGAACGATGCGAGCTTCAGCTTCGAGATGGAAACCTCGGCCGCACTCGGCTTCGGTTTCCGCTGCGGCTTTCTCGGCCTCCTTCACCTCGAAATCATTCAGGAACGGCTGAGCCGCGAATATGATCTTGATCTCATCACCACCGCCCCTTCGGTGGTGTATGAAATCTACCAGCGCGACGGCACCATGGTGGAGCTGCACAACCCCGCCGACATGCCCGACCCTTCCTCCATCGAATCGATCGACGAACCCTGGATCGAGGCGGTGATCTTCGTGCCCGACGAGCATCTGGGCAGCGTTTTGAAGCTGTGCCAGGATCGGCGCGGCATTCAGAAAAACCTCACCTATGTGGGTGGCCGCGCCCAGCTGACCTATGAACTGCCGCTCAACGAAGTGGTGTTCGATTTCTACGACCGGCTGAAATCGATCAGCCGGGGCTATGCCAGCTTCGATTATCACCAGATCGGCCACCGCCAGGGCGATCTGGTCAAGATGAGCATCATGGTGAACGCCGAACCCGTCGATGCCCTATCCATGATCGTCCACCGCGCGGCCGCTGAAGCGCGCGGGCGGCACATGTGCGAGCGGATGAAGGATCTCATTCCCCGCCACCTGTTCAAAATCCCCATCCAGGCCGCCATCGGCGGCAAGGTGATCGCGCGCGAAACAATCGCCGCGCTGAGGAAGGATGTGACCGCCAAATGCTACGGCGGCGACGCCAGCCGCAAGCGCAAGCTCCTCGACAAGCAGAAAGAAGGCAAGAAGCGCATGCGCCAATATGGCAGTGTGGATATCCCGCAGGAGGCCTTTATCGCAGCGCTCAGGATGGGCGACCCCTGAGGCGCCATTCTCGAACTTTCAGATGCGCGAACCGTTACGTGCGGCTGGAATATAACAGGCTGCCGGGGCCCAGCCGGTGGAGAACCACCGAAACATCGGCGGCGGAAAAGGCAAAACAGCCTTCCGAGCGGCCCAATTTGCCGGTCTGCGCCACCAGCGCCGGTTCGCAATACCAGGCCCCATGTACAACGATGGCCCGCTCGAATGCCGAGCGGTTTTCCGCCTCCATGCCGATGAGCCGCCGCGAGAGCCCATGCTGGCCGCTATAGCTTTCCCCGGTAAGATAGGCTCCCTCGCTGCTGGCCGCGGAACCGGGACGATCTGAAAAATTCTGCAACATTCCGGTGTGGGCCTTGTCCGATCCCCGGCCATGCGCGACCCGGAATGCCTGTGCCCGGCCGGTTTCGGGCTGGTACAGGAAGAAGCGGGGCCGGCTGCTGTGCAGGCCATAATCGGCAATGCCGATCAACGACCGGTTGGAGACCCGGCTGGCATGCCGGCCAAGCGCCTCGATCGCGCGGCGCAACAAAGCAGGGTCGAGCCCCTCCGGCGCTCCGCCTGCCCGCGCCGCGGCCGGCAGTGCCGCAGCGGCGGCCGCCGAAATCGCTCCCGCCAACAGGTGGCGCCGCGAAAAAACAGATATGTCCTTGGCCATCCGGAGACTATGGTCGCTAAACAAGGCATTTTCACCCTATGGTTCGACAAACCGCTCCTTTATTCCGCCCGGGTGCATGGCTGGCAGCCGCAGCACTGCTTATCGGGCTGGCCGTGCCGCCGGCAGCCGGAGCGCAAGCTCCTGCACCGCCGGATGCGCGGCTTCCCGTTGCAACGCTGCCGGCAAGCCAGATGGACCGGCTGGCGCTTATCGACCAATCCACCCTTGGCAGGCCGGCTCGCAGCGCGGTGTCGGACAGCATTGCCCGCTGGAAGGCCTTGGTGCCGCTTCCGCCGGGCCGGCACCTCATCGTCAACCTTCCGGCCTATCGTATCGATCTGTTCGATGGCGAAAGCCGGCTTGGAAGCTGGCGGGCCATTGTGGGAAAGCCAAGAACGCCGACGCCCGAATTCACCGGCGAGGCAACCGGGGTCATCCTCAATCCGTCGTGGAACGTGCCGGCCAGCATTGTGGCCGAGAGCGTTGGCCGCCTTGTGGCGCGCCGCCCGGCCGAAGCGGCGCGGCGCGGCTATGTGAAGGAGGGCGGCCGCTACCGGCAAAAGCCCGGGCCGAACAACCAGCTGGGCCAGATGAAGCTCGACTTCGTCAATCCCTATAGCATCGGCGTCCACGACACCCCGTCGCGCAGCCTGTTTTCAAAGACCGAGCGTGCTCTCAGCCATGGCTGTATTCGAGTGGATGACCCAATCGGCTTTGCCGCAGCGCTGCTGGGCGAACAGGCCAACATGACCAGCCTCAAAAACTATGTGGACAGCAGCCGCGACACTTGGCGAATTCCCCTGCCCGCCCCGGTCCCGGTGCTGGTCAGCTATATGACCGCAGAAGTCGGTGATGACGGGGTGCTGATAGTTTATCCGGACATCTACCGCCGCGACCGCAAGACGGCACTTGCCACCTTGGCCGAGAGTGAGTGCGCAGACTGAGCCTGATCCCCCTAACCGGGTTGCCAGAGTGCGGCGGCGCCGAGACTGCATCCACCAGCCCGGAAGATGCGTATCTTGCCAAACAGCAACTTATGGCCTGAGTATAGGGGCCGCGAACGAAACGGACCGGACTTCCCTGCCAGAGCATTGCCCAACAAACTGCTTTTGCAAGGAAACGGGGGGAGCATTGAATGAGGGTCAAATCCATTCTGCGAGTCGCGCTTCCGAGCGTTCTCGCGCTTTCCGCCGCCGCGCTGCTGAGCGACCGAGGCCTTGAAGCAGCCGACCATTTCGATGCCCCGGCACGCGTGGGCAGCGATACCAATACCAACGGCTTCGATGTGGCGGCCGACATCGCCGACCTTTACGCGTTTTACGATGATGCCAATGTCTATGTAACCATCGGCTTCGGCGGCCCGGCCAATATCAGCCTGCCGGGCGTGTATGACCCCGACATGTTGTACATGATCAACATCTCCAACGCCGGCGAACGCACCGATACCGAGATTCCCATCGAAATCCGTTTTGGCCGCGACGGCGTGAACCCTGGCATCCAGGTGCGCAACCTGCCGGGCGGTACCATTTCCGGGCCGGTGGAAACCAATATCACTGCCAGCAACGGCATCATGGTACGCGCCGGGCTGTTCGATGATCCGTTTTTCTTCGATCCGCAGGGCCTTCGCGATACCCGCGCCACCGGCACCCTGTCGTTCAACAACAAGCGGGATCGGTTCGCCATGCTGAACACGACTTTCGTGTCCATCGCGATTCCAAGGTCGCTCGTCATCCGCAACCAGCCACTCGATATCTGGGCATCCTCGGCCCGGATCAGGAGCTGATGGCCATGCGCACTTCCCTCCGCCACATGAGCACTTCTGCGCTGCTTGCGGCAGCGGTTTCGCTGGCCGGCTGCGGCTCCGAAAGCACCCCTGCGCCGGCGCCGCCCCCGCCCGCAACGCCAACCCCCAACCCGCCGCCGGTTCCCCCGGTCGCGACCGCATTCGATGTGACCCCCTGCCTCAACCAGCTGGTGGTGCCGGGCCGCACGCTGGCCAATCTGGTGGTCCCCGATGTGCTCAACCTCGATGTGACCAAACCGTCTGCGTTTCCCAATGGTCGCCAATATCTCGATCCGGTTATCGATGTGACGCTGGCTGTGATCTTCCTCGATCTCAGTAAGCATTCCGCGACTACATTTTCCACCATCCCGCTCGGCCCCAATGGGGTGGACCAGCCGCTGCCCAACACCTTCCCGTTTCTGGCGCCGCCGCTCGGCAACCCGCCCACTTCCGGCGGGGCGGGCAGCAACTTCACTTTCCGCAGCGATCCGGCTTCGGCCTATGTGCGGGTGGACCGTGCCGGCATGCCCGGGGTCGCCACAGCCCTGGTGACCGGCAACGCCAACAAGAATGAATATAACGACGATAACCCGATGATCGATGCCGGCGGCAAATGGGTGCCCGAGCTGGTGGCATCGCTCACTTTCCTGACCAACGTGCTGGTCGATGACCTGACGCGGCTGCGGCTGACACCGTGCGCAAGGCCACTCTAACGCGGCAGCCGTCATCCGGCCGCCCCAAGACCATGCGGCCGGGGATGGGCGGGGCGTTGTGAGCGACCGGCCAGCAGCCATGGCAGCCGCGCCGGCGCGCACCGGCATCGTGCAATGGGCAATCCTTGGGCTTTTGGCGATTGCAGCTCTCTGGAGCATCGACCGGCTGCTCGACACAAACCGGGCGCCGGTGGCCCGGCAATGGCCGGCAACGCCGTTTTCCAGGGGCGGGCTGGCCCAGACCCATGCCGAGGCGCTGGCCCGCGCCGACCAGACGCTCGCCGATGCCCGCGCCGGGGCCATGGGGCAGGACCAATGGCTGCCCTTTGAAAATCTGGCCGGCGCCTGGCTGGCGCGCGCGCAACTGTCTGGCGACTATAACGATTATGCCGCCGCCCGCACGGCGCTCGACCAGGCATTTTCCCTCGCGGTAAAGGGCAGCGGCCCGCACATGCTGCAGGCGAAGCTCGATTATACCATGCACCGGCTTGCCGCCACCGAGGCGCAGCTCAACACCATCGAAGCCTATGCCGTGCCGCCGGGGCGTGGTGAACGGGGCGAAATTGCAGCAATGCGCGGCGATATCGCCTTTTATCGCGGCCGCATTGCCGATGCGCTGGGCTGGTATGACCGTGCCGATGCGCTGGTGCCGGGCATTGCCGGCTTTCACCGCGCCATCCTTGCGGCAAGGACCGGCGAGGCTGAAAGCGCTGACGCTTATTTCGTCGCCACCCAGGCAGCCGCCACGCCGCTCAGCCCGCAGACCCGCTCCTATCTGGAGCTGCAGCGCGGCATTCTCGATCTTGAGCGGCGCCGGCTTGCCGAGGCCATGGTGCATCTGCGCGAGGCCGACCGGATTTTCCCCGGCCATTGGCTGATCGAGGAGCATATCGCCGAAGTGCTGGCATTGCAGGGCAACACGCAAGAGGCCGAAACCGCCTACCGCGCCATCGTTCGCCGCACCGGCAACCCCGAATTCATCGATGCGCTTGCAACGCTTGTGGAGGCGCGAGGCGACACCGCGCAGGCCCGGCAGCTGTTCAGCCAGTCAGCGGCCCTTTGGAAACAGCGGATCGAGCAGTTCCCCGAAGCCGCCTATGGGCATGGCTTCGATCATTGCGTGGCGACCCGGGATTGGCCCTGTGCGCTGCGGCTGGCCCGGCAGAACGTGGAAGCCCGACCCTACGGCGAGGCTGAAGAAATGCTAGCCAAGGCGCAACTTGGCAGCGGCCAGCTGGCCGAAGCGCGCGCAACCATCGAAAAGCTGCTCGCAACGCCGTGGCGCACGCCGGAAATGCACCGGGTTGCCGCTGCAGTGTACGAAGCCAGCGGAATGCCCGCCAAAGCCGCCGCACAGGCCCGGCTCGCCGGCGAATAGAGCAGCGGCCTCAGCCCGCCACCAAAACGCCGTGGCGCTTCTTGCCGGCCGAGATTTTGGCACCGGCCCCCACCACAAGGGCTTCGTCCGCCACTGCCTCCCCGTCCACCCGGGCGCCGCCGCCGGCGACCAGCCGCCGCGCCTCGCCTTTGCTGCCGGCAAACCCCAGCCCGATGAGCGCATCGAGAATGGTGACAGGGCCGGGCACAGTGAAGCTGGGCAGGTCCGCGCCCGCACCGCCGCCGGCAAAGGTTTCGCGCGCCGTGGCAGCTGCAGCCTCGGCAGCCTCGCGGCCCCGGCAGAGCGCGGTTGCCTCGGTCGCCAGCAGCACCTTGGCTTCGTTGATGTCGCCGGCCTCCGCCACCGCAATCGCGTCGAGCGGCAGGTCGGTGAACAGCTTCAGGAAGCGGCCCACATCACCGTCATGGGTGTTGCGCCAGAACTGCCAGTAATCGAACGCCGGCAGCGCTGCCTCGTTCAGCCACACCGCCCCTTGCGCGGTCTTGCCCATCTTGGCGCCATCGGCGCGGGTGATCAGTGGCGTTGTTAGCCCGAACGCCTCGCGGCCATCCACCCGGCGGATGAGATCGGTGCCGTTTACGATATTCCCCCATTGGTCGCTGCCGCCCATCTGCAGCACACAGCCGAAACGGCGGTTCAGCTCAAGAAAATCATAGGCTTGCAAAATCATGTAGTTGAATTCGAGGAAGGAGAGCGGCTGTTCCCGGTCCAGCCGCAGTCGCACGCTGTCAAAGCTCAACATGCGGTTGACCGAGAAATGCCGGCCGATGTCGCGCAGGAACGGCACATAGGCGAGGCCCGAAAGCCAGTCGTCGTTGTTCACCATCACAGCGTCGACCGGCCCATCGCCAAAGTGCAGAAACCGCTCGAACACGCCGCGGATGCTGGCCATGTTCGCCGCAATCCCGGCATCATCCAGCAGCTGGCGCGCCTCGTCCTTGCCGCTCGGATCGCCCACCTTGGTGGTACCGCCGCCCATCAACACGATCGGCCGGTGGCCGCTCGCCTGCAGGTGGCGCAGCATCATGATGGAAACCAGATTGCCGATGTGAAGGCTGGGCGCGGTGCAATCGAAACCCACATAGGCGGTGATCGGCGGGCCGGCCGCAGCCGCTTCATCCAGCGCCGCAAGGTCGGTTGACTGGTGAATGAAACCGCGAGCTTCGAGCGTGCGGAGGAAGGAGGAGCGCAGAGCCATGCTGGCGGCTTTAGCGGGGAACTGGCGCCTCGTCATCAGGGTGGGCGCGCGGCGCTTGACTATTGCGTCGGCTGCAGGCGTGAAGAGACCATGGGCAGGCACATGAAGGCAATCGGGCTGATGTCCGGCACCTCGCGCGACGGGATCGACGCAGCGATTCTGGATACCGACGGGGAAACGGCGGTAACCCCGTCCGGGTTCCTGAGCCTGGCCTATGAACCCGAAACCCGCGACCGCATCGGCGCTGCCTGTGCCCGCGCGCAAGCGATGCAGGCGCCGGGGCCGGACCCGGAGATAGACGCGCTGTCGGCCGAGCTTGCCCGGCTCCACGCGCTCGCCGTGCAGCGGCTTTGCGCCGCCACCGGAACCCCGCTCGAAAGCATCGAGGTCATCGGCTTTCACGGCCAGACCATCGCCCACCGCCCAAACCCTGGTTCTGGCAGCCGCTGGACATGGCAGACCGGAGACGCCGCCCTGCTGGCGCAGCTTACCGGCCGGCCGGTGGTGCATGATTTTCGCTCCGCCGATGTGGCCGCCGGCGGACAGGGCGCGCCGCTGGCACCCGGCTATCACCGCGCGCGGTCCGCCGCACTTGGCCGGCCGCTCGGTGTGCTCAACCTCGGCGGGGTGGGCAACCTCACCTGGTTCGGCAGCGAAGGCAGTTGGGGCAGCTTCGATACCGGCCCTGGCAATGCGCTGATCGATGATTGGGTGCGCCAGCACGGGCGCGGCGATTTCGACAGGGGTGGCGCGCTGGCAGCGGCCGGCCGTGTCGATGAAACGGTGCTGACCGCGATGCTCGATCTGCCATGGTTCGATGCGCCGCCACCCAAATCGCTCGACCGGGATGATTTTTCGCCTGCCCCTGCGCGCGGCCTGGCGGTGGCAGACGGTGCGGCAACGCTCACCGCCTTCACCGCCGAAACGGTGCGGCTGGCGCTGGGCCATGTGCCACCGCTGGCGCGGCTGCTGGTCACCGGTGGCGGCCGGCTCAACCCGGTGCTGATGGCGATGATCGAGAGCCGTACCGGCGTGCCTGCCGAGGCGGTGGAAGCGGTGGGCTGGAACGGCGATGCGCTGGAGGCCGAAGCCTTTGCCTGGATGGCAGTGCGCTCGTTAGCCGGCCTGCCGATCAGCTGGCCCGAGACAACCGGCGTGCCGGCGGCGATGGCCGGTGGGGTGCTCGTTCAGCCTTAGCGAACGAGCGCCGCTGCTCCTATGGCCGCGCTGCCGCCAGCCGCATGTCCAGATAACCGTCTACAACGCCCATCAGCTCGGTCATCTCGTTCTGGAAGAAGTGGTTGGCGCCGGGGATGGTTTCATGGGTGATGGTGATGTGGCGCTGGGTCTTCAGCTTGTCGACCAGCTTCTGAACCGCGATGCCGGGCACCACTTCATCGGCCTCCCCGTCAACGATGATGCCCGAGGAAGGGCACGGCGCCAGAAAGCTGAAGTCGTACATATTGGCCGGCGGCGCGATGCTGATGAAGCCCTTGATCTCCGGCCGCCGCATGAGAAGCTGCATCCCGATCCAGGCGCCGAACGAGAAGCCGCCAACCCAGGTGGTCTGCGCCTCGGGGTTGAACTGCTGCATCCAGTCGAGCGCGCTGGCCGCATCGGAAAGCTCGCCGATACCGTTGTCGAACACCCCTTGCGACCGACCGACCCCGCGAAAATTGAACCGCAGCGTCGCAAAGCCGCGCTTCACGAAGCTGTTGTACAGCGCCATCACGATCGGATGGTTCATGCTGCCCTGCGCCGGGTGCGGCTGCAACAGGATCGCTACCGGTGCGCGCGGGCGTGGGCCCGGCTGGTATCGACCTTCGAGACGGCCTTCAGGGCCGGGAAAAATGACTTCGGGCATGGGGCTCCAGTATGCGCTGGCGTGAACGCTGGTCTATAAGGGGCCGATGCACGAATTCGCAACGAAAACCCACATCATGCTCGATTCGGCTGCCAGCGCGCCGGTGCGGGCGGAAGCGATTGCCGCCATGGCAGCCGCCGCAGCGCTGGGCGCCAACCCCGCATCGGTGCACGGGCCGGGCCGGGCGGCGGCCGCGGTGCTGGAGCGCACCCGCACCGCCGTGGCGCGCATGACCGGCGCTACGCCCGAGCAGATAACCCTTACCAGTGGCGGCACCGAGGCGCTGGCACTGGCCATTGCCAGCAACGCCGCCCTGCCGCTGGTCGCGCTGGCGACCGAGCACATGGCAGTGCTGGGCGCGCGCACCGATGTGCAGCTGGTGCCGGTTGACGGGGATGGCCTGATCCGCCTGGACGCGCTGCAGGGGCTGCTGGCGCGCACCGGCCCGGCGCTGGTCGCGGTGCAGCAGGGCAATAACGAAACCGGCGTGGTGCAGCCGCTTGGCGAAGTGGCGGCGCTGGTGCGCGCTGCAGGCAGCCGGCTGCTGGTCGATGCCGTGCAGTCCACCGGCAAGCTGCCGGCGCCGCCGCATGATTATCTGGCCATGTCTGCGCACAAGATGGGCGGGCCGATGGGGGCCGGCGCATTGGTGGCAGCGCCCGATGCGCCGCTGCTGGCGCGCAGCGGCGCGCAGGAGGGCGGGCATCGCCCCGGCACCCCCAATTTGCCCGGCCTGGCCGGCTGGGCGGCGGTGCTGGCACTGCCGGCGACGGACTGGGCGGCGGTGGCGGCACGGCGGGACCGGCTGCAGGCGCGGCTGGTGGCGGCCGGCGGCGTGGCGCACGGGGCGCACGGGGCGGGTGCCGCACGGCTGCCGCATATCCTCAGCCTCGGCCTGCCGGGCGTGGCCGCGCTCACCCAGCTCATGGCGCTCGATCT
>JBBQIP010000051.1:0-14588 GCA_038325045.1 Sphingomonadales bacterium | reverse complement strand
CCGCGGTTTTTTGCTGGGTGTGGGGGGGGGGGTCGGTTGGGGTGGTCGTGTTTTAGGTTGGGGGGGCGCCGCGGCCCCCCCCCCCCCCGCCGGAGGCATTCTTGCCTCTTCACCCAACTGCCTTGATCCCGCCTAAGTTGTTGGATTGTTAATGTTCCACGTGGAACATCCATGCTTCATGGCCTGCCGGCTTCGCGGCCCTTTCAACCTGCTGTGAAGGCCCGCCAGCTCACATAGGCGAGCGGGACCAGTCCGATCGCATCGGCCAGCGCGATGCTGCGCAGTGCTTGCGGTGCTCCGGAGCCGAGCCAGAGCAGCAGGAAGCTGCCCATGCTGAGGGTTGCTGCCACTGCTGCGAGGCGGCGTGTCGCCGGGTCTGCTGCTGCCCAGAGGCAGACCAGCAGCACGACCAGGAACAAGGCGGCGCGGTGGCGGAGCAGCAGAAAGGCAGGATTGTCCGCATCGATGCCGTACAGGCTGGTGATCAGCCCGGGTGCAAGCAGTGCCAGCGCCGGGGGCAAATGGACCAATGCCAGCAAGCCCCAAGCGATGCGTTCGATCATTTTGCCTCGGGCGGGGCGGGGAAGGCCACATCCGGGCTGGCCTGGTCGATATCGGTGCGGATCAGCCAGCGGCCGTCAGGCTGGCGGGTGTAGACCAGCAGCGAGCGGCCGGCGTCCTTATATTCGCGGCCGCCGGCGCGCAGCGTGAACCAGTAGCGCGCCATGCTGAGCGCAGTGTCGCCGCGAATTTCCAGGCTTTCTTCCAGCAGCACGAAATCGGTATCGGGCGGGGTTTTCAGCCGGCCAGCGAAATAGCCGCGCACAGCGTCGCGGCCCACCAGCTTGGGCTGCCCGTGCAGTGCCACCTGCGCATTATCGGTGTAGAGCGCCATCAGCCCGTCAAGATCGCCGGCCTTGAACTTGTCCAGCCATTGCCGGCCGGCGGCGCGCACGGCGTCTTCAGCAGGTGTTGCGGCGGCAGGTGCTGCGGCGGCGAACAGCAGGGCAAGAGCAATTAGCGTCTTCATCGTTTCAACTCCCGGGCCAGTGATTTGCGTGTGCGGCTGCCATAGGGCGGCTTGAAGCCGGCCAGCCCGGCAAGATCGAGCTTGGGTTGGGTATAGACCGAGCGGCCATGGCTGAACTCGCGGAACCCGTCCTGCCCATGGTAATGGCCCATGCCGGAAGGGCCGATGCCGCCGAACGGCAGGTCTTCAGCCGCGATGTGGAAGATCACGTCGTTCAGCGTCACCCCGCCTGAAATTGTGCGGTCGAGCACCCGGTCGGCTTCGGCCATATCGGTGCCGAACCAGTAGAGCCCGAGCGGCCGGTCGCGCCTGTTCACATAGGCGATGGCATCCTCGATGCTGTCATAGGGCACCATGGGTAGGATGGGGCCGAAGATCTCCTCCTGCATCACGGTCATGGCGTCGGTTGCGCCCCGCACCAGGTGAAGGGCCATCCGGTTGCCGTTCTGGCGGCTGAAGTCTTCGTTTGCGGGGTTGATGGTCTCGATGGTGGCACCGTGCGCGCGGGCATCGTCCAGATGCGCTTCCAGCCGCGCCCGGTGCCGGTCGCCCAGCACGCTCGTGTAATCCGGGTTGGCGAGCATGGTAGGATACAGCGTGCCGGTGGCGGTGCGGATGGCATCGACAATCGCCTGTTCGCGGCCCGCCGGCACCAGCAGATAATCGGGCGCAAGGCAGATCTGCCCGGCGTTCATCAGCTTGCCGGTGACAATGCGTTCGGCCGCCCGGTCCATATCGGCCGAGCGGCTGATGATGGTGGGGGATTTGCCGCCAAGCTCCAGCGTGACCGGCACCAGGTTCTTCGCCGCCGCTGCCATTACATGCCGGCCCACAGCGGTGGAGCCGGTGAAGATCAGATGGTCGAACGGCAGTTCCGAAAATGCCTTGGCCACAGCCTCGCCGCCGGTGGCCACGCTCACCTCTTCGGGCGCGAAATGGGCAGCGATGAGATCGGCCATCAGCGCCGAGGTGGCGGGCGTGAATTCGCTGGGCTTGATGAGCGCACGGTTGCCCGCCGCCAGCACGCCTGCCAGCGGCGCGAAGGTGAGGTTCACCGGAAAGTTCCAGGGGCTGATGATGCCGATGACGCCCTTGGGCAGCCAGTCGATCCGCGCCCGCGCACCCAGCAGCCCAAGCGGGAAATCGAGCTTTCGTTTTTCAGGCGCCATCCAGCTGTCGAGGTTCTTCAACGCATGGCGGAACGGTTTGACCGAGGCCATCAGGTCGGTGATCAGGCTCATCTCGCGGGAGCGGTGGCCGAAGTCCTCCGCCATGGCTTCCACCAGCCGGTCCTGATGCTCCAGCAGCAGCGCAAGCCCACGCTGCAGCCGGTCCCGCCGCACGGCGGCCGTGACCGGGCGTTCCGCCTCGAAAGCGGCGCGCGCACGGGCGAGCATGGCGCCCAGAGCGGCGGCATCGGGCTCGGCAGCGGCAGCGGTTACGCGGATGGCTTTGGCCATGGTGTACTCCTGAAAACTCTGGGCCGCAGGCTAGGCGTGTCGCGGGTGCTTGCAACCCCGCAGCCGCCCGCGCATCAATAGCGCAACAAGGTTCGGGGAGGAATGACCATGGCCGCTTGGCCCGCAATGAGCATCGCCCAGGCGCATGCAGCACTGACTGCGCCCGGCCAGATGCTCGAGATCGAGACAGTGAGCATCGAGGGCCGGCCGGTGAAGGTGTGGAAGCACGCGCCGCCCACCCTTGCCCATGTGTTTGCCGCCGGGCGGATGCACGGGGACAAGACCTTCCTCGTGCTCGATGAGGAGCGGGTGAGCTATGAAGGCTTTGCCCGCGCCACGCTGGCGCTGGCGGACGGGCTGGTGGCCGCTGGTGTGCAGAAGGGCGACCGGGTGGCGGTAATCATGCGAAACCTGCCGGAATGGCCGGTGGCGTTTTTTGCGAGCGCCATTTCAGGCGCCATCGTAACGCCGTTGAACGCGTGGTGGACCGGCGCGGAGCTGGAATTTGCGCTGGCGGACGCTGGCGCAAGGTTCGTGTTCATCGATGGCGAGCGGCTGGGCCGGCTGGCGCCGCACCTGAACGCGCTGCCCGCAATCGAGCGAATATGGGTGACCCGCGCCGACGGCGAGGAGACCGGCGACCCGAGGCTGGCAGCGCTCGATGCAGTGATAGGCCACCCCAACAGCTGGGCAGCACTGCCGGCACGGGTGCAGCCCGAAATATCGCTGCTGCCCGAAGATGATGCCACGCTGTTCTACACCAGCGGCACCACCGGCAAGCCCAAGGGGGCGCTTGGCAGCCACCGCAACATCGTCTCCAACATCATGGCCAGCGCGTGTTCGGCTGCCCGCAGCTTTTTGCGCCGGGGCGAAATGCCGCCAGCGCCGGACCCGGCGGCGCCGCAGAAGGTGACGCTGCTTTCGGTGCCGTTTTTCCATGCCACCGGCTGCCATGCGGTGCTCAGCCCCTCGCTGTTTGCAGGCGCGCGGCTGGTGATGATGCGCAAATGGGACACGCTGGAGGCAATGCGGCTGATCGAGGCCGAGCGGGTGACTGGCTGCGGCGGGGTGCCCACCATCGCCTGGCAGATTATCGAGCATCCGGAGCGGAGCCGGTTCGATCTCTCCAGCATTGAATCGGTGGCCTATGGCGGTGCGCCGTCTGCGCCCGAGCTGGTGCGGCAGATCGAGAGCGTTTTTCCGAACGCCATGCCCGGCAACGGCTGGGGGATGACCGAGACCAGCGCCACCTTTACCACCCATTCCGCCGAGGATTACCGGCACCGGCCCGATAGTGCCGGCCCGCCGGTGCCGGTGTGCACGCTGCGGGTGACCGACCCGCAAGGCAAGGAGCTGCCGCCCGGCAGCGTGGGCGAGCTATGGGGCTATGGCCCCAATGTGGTGAAGGGCTATTGGAACCGCCCCGAGGCCAATGCCGAAACTTTTGTGGATGGCTGGGTGCGCACCGGCGATCTGGCGCGGATCGATGAGGAGGGGTTCGTGTTCATCCTCGACCGCGCCAAGGACATGCTGATCAGGGGCGGCGAGAACATCTACTGTGTGGAGGTGGAAAACGCGCTTTATGAACACCCGGCCGTGATGGACGCAGCCCTGGTGGGCCGCCCGCACAAAACGCTGGGCGAGGAGCCGGTGGCGTTCGTGACCCTGGTGCCGGGAGCGGGCGTGAAGGCGGAAGCCTTGCAGGCGCATGTCGCGGCACGGCTCGCGGCCTTCAAGGTGCCGGTGGCGGTGCATCTGGAAGCGGAGCCGCTGCCGAGAAACGCCAATGGCAAGATTTTGAAGCGCGAGCTGAAAGCGCGGCTGGAGGGTTGAGCGGCGGCGCCGGCGCGCCTAGGAATTTTGAACAACCGGAAGGGCTGCCCATGAAGTTTTTTGTCGATACCGCCGAAATTGCCGAAATTGCAGCGCTTGCCGATTCAGGGCTGGTGGACGGGGTGACGACCAACCCTTCGCTCATCGCCAAATCGGGCCGCAACTTTCTGGAAGTGGTGAAGGAAATTGCCGATCTGGTGCACGGCCCGGTATCGGCCGAAGTGGTGGCGATGGACGCGCCCACCATGCTGAAAGAGGCCGATGTGCTGCGCAAGATCGCCCGCAACATCTGCATCAAGCTGCCGCTGACCATGGAGGGGCTGAAGGCCTGCAAGGCGCTTTCCGGCGAAGGCACCATGACCAATGTGACCCTGTGCTTCAGCGCCAACCAGGCCTTGCTGGCAGCGAAAGCCGGGGCCAGCTTCATTTCGCCCTTCATCGGCCGGCTGGATGACATCAGCCAGGACGGGATGGAGCTGATTGCCGATATCCGGCTGATCTATGATAATTACGACTTCAAGACCGAGATTCTGGCAGCGAGCATCCGCCACCCTGTGCATGTGCTTACCGCCGCCAAGATAGGTGCCGATGTGGCGACCATGCCGCCTGCGGTCATCAAGCAGCTGGCCGGCCACCCGCTCACCGACAAGGGGCTGGCGGCATTTTCTGCCGATTGGGCAAAGACCGGCCAGTCCATCCTGTGAGCACCGCGCGGCCGCTGGGAAATGCGGTCGCGGCATGGCTGACGGTGCTGGCGGACCAGAAGCGGTTTTCCCCCCACACGCTGCGCGCCTATGCGGCCACGCTGGAGCGGTTCGAGGATTTTCTGGCGCTGCACTTTGGCGGGCCGCCGCTGGTGGCGCATATGGCAGCTATTACCCCGGCCGATCTGCGCGCCTATCTGGCCCACCGGCGCACCGACGGGCTGGCGAATATCTCCCTCTCGCGTGAGCTTTCGGCGCTTCGCACTTTCAGCCGCTGGCTGCGGGTGAGCGAGGGTGTGGCAGGCGAGGCCTTTGCCGGGGTGCGCGCCCCCAAGCGCCCGCGCGCGCTGCCGCGCCCGCTGGCAGCGCCCGATGCGAGCGCGGTGATTGCCAGCGCCACCGATGCCGACCGGGCGGAGTGGCTAGGGCTGCGCGACACCGCCGTGCTGCTGCTGCTCTGGGGGGCGGGCCTGCGGATATCGGAAGCGCTATCCCTGAACGGCACCGACCTGCCGCTGGGCGAAGTGCTGACCATCAAGGGCAAGCGCGGCAAGCTGCGCCAGGTGCCACTGCTGCCGGTGGTGCGGGAGGCGGTGGCCGCCTATCTGGGCGAGGCGCCGTTCACGGTGCTGGGGGAGGCGCCGCTGTTCCGGGGGGTGCGCGGCGGCCGGCTGGATGCCGGTGCCATCCGCAGCCTGATGCGCGCCGCCCGGCCCGCGCTTGGCCTGCCCGCCAGCGCCACCCCGCACGCGCTGCGCCACAGCTTTGCCACCCATTTGCTGGCAGCGGGCGCAGACCTGCGCTCGATCCAGGAGCTGCTCGGCCATGCCTCGCTTGCCTCCACCCAGATTTATACGGCTGTGGATGCAGCCGCGCTGCTGGACAGCTACCGCCATGCGCATCCAAGGGCGTGAAGGGCGTGGTGTGCGGTGCCCTGGGCGGGCCAGCACCAGCTGGCCGGGGATAGCGCCGCCGACAGGAACGGCCAATGCCCGGCAATGACGGTCAAGCTGGCAGGCTGTCACCGCTATCTGTCACGCCATCACGGCTCAAATATCGTTGCCGCCGCCGCTTGTAACAATGCCCTCGTCCGGGCCGGCGCCTGGGCTTTTGCGGCTGCCGGCGGCTTTGATTGTGGAAGCGGCCTGCGCTTCGCCGAGGCCGGCTTTGGTGCCGCCCGCGGTCGCACCGCCGGTTACCTGCTCCAGAGCGGCTTCTTTCAGTTCCTCAGCTTTGGTGCTGTCGGTCATTGCCCTTCTCCCCTCAAATCTCGTTGCCGCCGCCGCTATGAACAACGCCCTCGATAGGGCCGGTGCCTGGGCCTTTGCGGCTGCCGGCGGCTTTGCTTGTGGAAGCGGCCTGCGCTTCGCCGAGGCCGGCTTTGGCACCGCCCGCAGTCGCACCGCCGGTTACCTGCTCCAGAGCAGCTTCGTTCAGTTCCTCAGCTTTGGTGCTGTCGGTCATTGCCGTTCTCCCATCAAATACTAATGAACCCGCCGCTTGTAACAATATACCCGGCCGCGCCCCAATACCCAGGTATTTTTCATCTCGAAGATAAATCTAGTCCGAAATTCTGGGCACAGGAATTGCATAAAAAGCATATCAGAAACGCCGAGTGCAGCATAAGGAAATTAAGGTTAACAGCGGCTGCGCAGATTCCTTACCTATAGCCGGGCTGGTCGGATCGTGATTCCGAAGGCGCCGGATCATATGACGCAGCGCAGCAATTGCCGGTTTTCAGCTGTTCTTTTGCGATGCGCACCAGCAGGCCTGTCTGGCGCCGGGCAGGACCGCCGATACACACGGCGGATCGCTTTGCGCCAAGACCGGCATGGGCAGCTGTTTCAGGCCCGGATCGCGCGCTATCCAACACAGACAATGCCCATCCGGCAGTGGCGGCACGGCATCACAAGAATAATCCCGATGTTTCTGCGATGGCAAAGCGCGCTCGCACATTGCCAGCGCGCGCGGCCCGCACCAAACTGGCTGCGATACCTTTCTGGTGCTGATTACGTTTATGCCCGGCCGCGGGCCGAAGCCGACACGCGGGCTACGTCCGCTTTCATGGTAACCTTAACAAGTGCACCGTGACTTGCTTCGTGTTTTTTGCCGATTGCTGCCCAGCTATTCGTTATCGTTCTTTTTGCGGGTCTGGTCTGCGATCACGGCGCCTGCTGCGCCGCCGATGATCGCGCCTTCGGTGGTGCCCAGGCCGGTTGATTTGCCCAGAACTGCGCCCGCTGTGCCGCCCAAAACCGCGCCGGTGGTGGTGCGGCTGCACGCCGGCAGGGCGGCGAGTGTGCAAGCGATGAGAATAATACGGACCATATCGGATATCCTCCACTACGGCGGTGATGATGCTTGATTTCACCAACGGTGGCAAACCATATTGCGGGGCGGCGATGGACGGGAGGGAGGCAGCCGCCCGCTTGATCGTCAAGCTTTGTGAGCGCTGGCTTGCGGCTTTGACAAGCCGGGAATAATTCATAAAGTGGTAACTTGTAAATTGTGTTGGGCGCTCCGGTTACAACGCTCCGCCTTTCTGTTGGAAAGTTTGTAATGGAAAATAACGAACCCTTCGTTGACTATTACAGTATCTTGCAAGTGAACCCCGAGTGCAATGCACGTACTTTGGAGGTGGCTTACCGCTACCTTGCGAAGATATATCATCCTGATCATCCCGAAACTGCCGACATTGACCAGTTCAATTCGGTGATTGCGGCTTATCGTTTTCTCAGAAATGCCAACAACCGGCTTAATTACAACGTCCAATATTCGCTGAGCACCGGGTTTTCATTTGAGGCTACGCGGAGCGAACGGAGCGAGGAAAAGGACGCGCTTACCGACGCCAATATCCATGCCAAGCTGCTGATGTTCCTGTACAAGAAACGGCGCGAATTTCCGAACAGCCCGGGCGCGGGGGTTTATGATATCTTGCGGAACATCAACTGCCCCGACGACAATTTCGAATTCCACACCTGGTATCTGATGAAGAAGGGCTTCATCGACCGCACCGAGGATGGCACCTTTGCCATTACCGTGGAAGGCGTGGACCATGTGATCTCCATGTCGCAGAACACCGCCGAACGGCAGCTGCGGATCACAAGTTCTGACGAGAGCGACACGGACACCCAGCCGGAGTTCCAGCAGCGCAAGCCCCGGCGGGCAGGCGTTTCGGGAACCGCCTAGGATCGCGCGCGGCCCGACGGCACCGGCGGGCGCGTTGACGGGCCAAGGCGGCGGTGAAGCAACGCCTGTCTGCGATCTCGATGATCTGCCCCGAACAGAAATTCTGGGAGTTGGGGAATTAGTATAGTGTCCCCGGAATTTTGAAGACGAGAAGCTGGGTCCGGTCTATCAGGCGCGTGTAACGGTTGACCGGGGCCAGCGGGGGGGGAAGCTCGAAGATGGGATTACCTTGGCACCAGGGCTTCAGGCCGCGGCAGAGATCAAGACGAGCAACCGGCGAATGATCGACTATCTGCTCAGTCCGATCGAGCGGCGGTTAGACGAGGCGGGGCGGGAGAGGTAATTACATTCAGGAGTGATTTGTAGCTTTCGATTCCAGCTAATCGCGAGCGCGCTGCTACAAGGGGGAGTGAAACGGGCATTATGAAGAGCAAACTCTCTTGACGAATCGAAAACATCAAGAGCTAGAGATTGGCGTTTCTCTACCCATGCTCCTAGTCCATGCGGTAGTAAATTTTCTTTGCCTTTCCTTTATTATTTATTTTTCCACAGGATTTGCTAGTTGCGCAATTTACGTTGGCGTACTGTTAGTAATTTTTATTAGTGCAATTTGGGCAATCGCTATAAAAATTCCTTCTTTGTTGCAATCCGTAACGAATATTGCGGTAATGGTGGTATTTATATCTATATATTTAGCGATAGCTGCAATTATCTGCACCGCTTTTTTCACCGGTCAGCGTAATGACGCCAACAGCGCTTCATTTATTGCATTTGTAGTTGCGTGCGCGAGTATTTGTGCTGGCGCGCTACTATCGCTACGGTTGAAGGCTCTGAATCAGGATGTAGGTTACAGCACTCAGCAAATCCTTCCTTTAAAAAAGCAAAACAACCACCCAGCTAGAAAGGTAGTTGAATCTATCGTTCTTATGATGATGTTGCTATATGGTTGCTTGTTTTTATGGGATACGGTACTCGAATGGGATAATACGCCGATATTTATTACCATTGTCAGTGCTATATTCTCCACCCTTTTTCTGTTTTTTGGGTCGGTAGGTATCTCCCGACTCGTCATGCTGCGAACTGATCGCTAGGGTCAGGACCCATTGATCTGTTGGGCGCGATCTGATTCAAGCTCCGCGAGGAGCCTGAGTGATGAGCGATCTTTTCTGGCTGACGGACGAGCAGGTGGCTCGGCTTCAGCCGTTCTTTCCCAAGAGTCATGGTCGACCGCGCGTTGATGATCGCCGCGTGTTGAGCGGCATTATCTTCATCAATCGCAATGGGTTGCGGTGGCGGGATGCGCCGAGGGAATATGGTCCGGCAAAGACGCTCTACAACCGCTGGAAGCGATGGAGCGACAAGGGTGTCTTCGTGGCGATGATGGATGGCCTTTCGGCCAAGGGCACCGAGCGCAAGACGATCATGATCGATGCGACCTATCTCAAGGCCCACCGCACGGCATCCAGCCTGGGGGTAAAAAAGGGGGCCCGGGCCGGCTGATCGGGCGCACGAAGGGTGGCATGAACACGAAGTTGCATGCTGTGACCGATGCCGTTGCCCGCCCGATCAGCTTCTTCATGACGGCGGGGCAGGTGAGCGATTATACCGGAGCGGCGGCGCTACTGGATTGCTTGCCCAAAGCACAGTGGCTACTGGGCGACCTGGAATTCTGGGGACAGTATATCTAATTGCGCAATCACTCGTGATTCCTTGGCTTTGGCCCGCGTTTGGCGGGGCCTAGCTTTCGGTTGATGTTGCGTTCGGCGGCGGCGATCCATTCGGGCGAGGCGAGGGGGCGGCCGGTGCGGGTGCGGGCTTCGATCTCGGCGATGGTCGCGGTTTCATCCATTGCTACCAGCCCTACCTCCAGCATGGCGCGCCAATTTGGCACGTGCTGCCCAAGGGTGGCAACATCGGTCAGCGGATCGTTGGCTGTGCGTGTGCCATCGAGGTGTGATCGCGCGCTCGACCAAGGCCAGTCGCCCGCCTGTTTAACCATGCCGGCGGCAACCGGGTTGTTTTCCACATAGCGCACTGCGGCCATCATATGGGCATCGTCCATGGGATAGCTGGCAAAACGCGCCTGGAACAGATGGCCGCGCCAGCCTTCCCGAAAATTGATCCGCCGCGTGTATCGCCGGTGCGCTTCGGCCAGTGTGGCGCGAAGGCCATCTTCGGCCTGTGGCACCAGAATCAGATGCACATGATTGTCCATCAGGCACCATGCCAGGCAGCGGGTTCCGTTCGCGCTGCAGGCATTGGCCACCAGTTCCAGATAGGCCAGCCTGTCCTCATCGTTGAAAAACACCGGCAGCTTCCAATTGCCGCGTTGCGTGATGTGGTGGGCAACTTGTGGGATCACGATGCGAGAAAGCCGAGCCATGGACTGAGGCTAGGGCAGAATTGGCGGCAGGACAATTGAGTATACTGTCCCCGGAACTCCTGCTGGAGTATACTGTCCCCGGAACTCCTGCTGTCCCCGGAACTCCTGCTGTCCCCGGAACTCCTGTGGCTTTGGTCCGCGATTGGCGGGTTTGAATTTGCGGCATGGCAGTGGCTAATTGGTATAGAATCTCCGCAATTTACACACAGAATTGCGGGATTGGCGCAGCATATCATCAAGTGCACCGTCACCGTTATCTCAAAATGATCTTAACATGTTTGAATGAAAGTTGCTCTTGGGCTAAAGGTTGTTCGTCCAGATGTGCGCCGCCCCACGAATCGCACATTAAGTGAACGTGGTCTGTTCGCCCATCATGTAAAAATGCGAGCTCCTGGAGCAGCGATTTCAGACCTTCCGCATCCAGATTGATTTCAAGCTCGTCAGGAATCTCGCCGGGTTTCTGCGGCTTGAATTCGAAACTCATCATCATGGATTTCCTAGTGGATAGTCGCCCTTAAGTTCTGCTCAGCTGCCGCCGGCAGCAGCCACGATTTCATCGCAGCGGGCAAACCAGGTGGCTTCGCGGGTGGCGAGTGTGGTGAGGAGCTGTTCGATGGCGTCGATGCGGTAGGGGAGTGCGCTGATATAGGGGGTGAGGTGGATGGGGAGCATGCGGCCGCCGAAAAACTGTGCTTCCCTGTCGAGCCATTCGTGCGCATCGAGGATTTGCTGTGCATAGCTTTCTGCCGATTGCTGGCAGGTGGCGATGATCTGCCGGTCTGACAGTTCGTGGTTGAGGGGCAGGTTGATGAGCGCGCCGGCGCTGGTGGCCATGCGGTAGGGCAGCTCGTCGTTCACCCAATCCAGCGTGTATTCCAGCCCGGCTTCGCGCAGCAGGGCGGGCGTGTTCCAGCTTTGCGAGTGGGCGATGCTTAGCCAGCCGCTGGGCCTGGTGCCGGTGGCGACCTCCAGCCCGCGCAGCGAGGCGGCGATGAGGGCGCGTTCATCCTCCTCCGCAAGCCCGGTGGCGATGGTGCCGTTCATGTCTACCGAATGGGCGATGATCTCGTGGCCGGCGGCGGTGATCTGGGCGGCCAGCGCCGGGAAGCGCTCGGCCCAGCGGCTGTTCATGGCGAAGCTGGCGCGGGCGCCGGCTTTTTCCAGCGCCGCGAGCAGGCGCGGCACGCCGAGGCGCGAGCCATAATCGCGCGCGGTGAAGTGGCGGTAATCGGGGAACGCTGTCTGCATATGCCCCGGCGCGCGGAACGGCGTGTCGGTGGGGGTGAGCGGGAAGAATTCGCAAGAGATGACCACGGCCACCGCCACCCGCGCGCCGCCGGGCCAGGCGATGGGGGGGCGGGTGAACATGTTGGACCAGGGGTAAAGATCGTGATCCATGCCGCGCTGGCGGCGGGGGTATTCGAGATAGCTTGGGTCGAGCGTCATTCCGTTTGCGCCCTGTAGGCATCGGCGATGGCGCCGGCGGTGGTTATCCAGGCGCGGCCATCGGCGGCGATGTGTTCAAGCACCTCAGCAAATGGCCCGATGCGGTGGGGCTGGCCGATGAGATAGCTGTGGAGCGGCAGGCACATGACCGTGCCGCTCGCCTCGCCTTCCCGCGCCAGCCGGTCGTATTGGGCGATGAGGGCGGCGGCGTATTCGCGCGGGCTCATGTTGTAGATGAAGAAGCCGTAATGGTCGTTCACCTCAAGGCTGTAGGGCATGGAGATGAGCGGGCCGTTGCGGGTGTTCACCCGGCCGGGGCGATCATCATGGTACAGGTCGCAGGTGTAATCGAGGCCGTAGTGGGCCAGCAGATCCATGGTGTTTACCGTGTGGGTGAGTGCGGGCGCAAGCCAGCCGCGGATGCGTGTGCCGGTGGCGGCCTGCACGGTATTGATCGAATCCTCGATGATGGCGCGCTCTTGCGCTTCGTCCATGTCATAGGCGTAACGGGTGTTGTAGATGCCGTGGCTGAAGAACTCCCAGCCGCGCTGCCGCGCATCTTCCACCACTTCGGGGATATGGTCGCAGAGCGCGACTGAAAGGCTGACCGAGCCGGGGAAGCCGTGGCGGGTCATCACCTCCGCCATGCGCCAATGGCCGACGCGGTTGGCATGATCGCGGTGCGAATAGCCGAGCACATCGGGGTGCGGGCGCGCCCAGGATTTGCGGCGGGGGTGCGCGGGCGGGTCCAGCTCGTAATATTCGAGGTTGGGGGCGACCCAGACGGCGCAGGTCTTGCCATCCGGCCAGCGGAGCGGCGTGGGATCGGGCGTGGGGGTGTAGAGGTTGGGGTCGGTTATCATGTGGGGGGAGGATAGCGGGGCGAAGCGCGGGGGCAAGCGCGGCCGCAAATAGCGGAAGCTATTTGCCGACTCGCGCGCAGCCCGGCCGGCAGGGCGGGCGCCCCACCGGCGCCCGAACCTGTTCGACGCAGGCCTGCGGCTTTGCCGCAGGCGGGGGGGGCGAGCGGCTGCGATGCTTCCTTACGCTCGGCGGGCATATGCGCTACCCTGTCGCTGGCTAAGCGGGTGGCAAGGCCTGCCCCTCACAGACAAAGCGAGCCAAGCGATGTTCGACGAATATGGTTTTCCACGCGGCCCCGAAGCGGACTTCGACGCGCCCATTCTTGATATGTTTGTTTATTGCAGCCGGGCCGCAGAAGGAATCGACGACGAAGCGGTCGACCGCCTTATCGAACGGTCCCAACGCCGCAATGTGGACCGCCAGATTACCGGCGTGCTGGTTTTCGGCAGCGGGGTGTTCTTCCAATGGATCGAGGGGCCTCCCGCCGAGGTGACGGCGCTGATTGCGAACCTGCACGGCGATCCGCGCCATTTCGACATAGTGGAGCTGGACCGGAGCCTGGAGAAGCGCGAGCGCCTGTATCCGAATTGGGAGATGGAGCGCGTGGGGGCCGACGACATCCGCGAGGTGCTGGAGGACGCGCTGGAGAGCGCCAAAGGGGCGAACAACATTGCGGCGTTGAAGCGGATTTTGAAGCACCTTGATACCGGGCCGCTGGAGACGCTTGGGCGGGGCTAGCGCGGCCGCAAATAGCGACGCTATTTGCCGACTCGCGCGCAGCCCGGACGGCAGGGCGGGCGCCCCACCGGCGCCCGAACCTGTTCGACGTGGGCCTGCGGCTTTGCCGCAGGCGGGGGGGCAGTCAGGATACGGCTATCGTGAAAGGGGGGCTGAGCTAGGAGCGACAGAAACTGGGGATACGCAGAATATGACACGCCTGCTTTTCACCCTCATCCCGGCCATTGCGGCTCGCCTGCCGATCGCCTGAAACCGGACAAGGTTAACGATCGACTTGAATGGCTGGGTCTGGGACATTGCAGTTATTGATTGATGGTACCCTGAACGTCTGCTTGCCCTAGCAGCCGATATGCGGACGGACGCTCAAGCGGCGGCACCGACTGGGAAGCATTGGGCCAATGGCGGAACAGCAACTTTTGAGACGTTTCAAGGTGCAATGGAGGTTAGTAATCAAGGAAACCTTCGCTAATAATCAAACTTGTTCGGGTCAAGAATGGCTCGGCGAATGGAGCGGTAATCATCGCGCGGCACCTCGGTAAAAGCGCCATCATCGTCCTGGAAAAGACCCACCGGGGCCCTTGTAGTGTTGATCAAATCTACGTAACAGCCGTAGTCGATCTTGTAGACGTCGTACCTAGCTCCCGGCTCGTCGTTAGAAGATACATTCTTTTTGAGAATATGGAGCAATCTAGAGTCAAAAAGTTTATCGACTCCTGCGAAGCGAATACGAGAGGACAGCAGAAACGCTCGCGCGCGCCGAGAGCCAATCACCTCTGTGACGATATGTTGTAATAGATCAGCTAGTGGATAACGCCTGACAGACGAGTCCTTTTTGGGATTCCCATTTCGGCTTTGGCGTGCGATTCTGGGCCATGCGCACAGGTATCAAATTTGAAGTTTCACTGCCTGACCGTCTTCGGCTTGAGCAGGTGGTCAGGGAT
>JBBQIP010000050.1:0-14711 GCA_038325045.1 Sphingomonadales bacterium | reverse complement strand
CCGGTGTCTGTTCCATCTCGAACAAGGTGCATTTTTTCAGGCGGCTGCGGCGGATCGCGTCAAGATCGGGGAAATGCGCCAGCCGGTTGACCCCGGTTGCCAGCGAAAACCGGTCGATCTCATCGGTCTGTGCCGAGCGGTTGGCGATGATCCCGGCCACGCGCACTTCGTAATTCTTCGCCTTGGCGTTGATGGCGGCGAGGATGCGGTTGGCGGCGAAAATGCTGTCGAAATCATTGGCGGCAACGACCACGGCGCGGTCCGCATGCTGAAGGGGGGCGGCGAACCCGCCGCACACCACATCGCCGAGCACATCGAAGATCACCACATCGGTTTCTTCGAGCAGATGGTGCTGCTTCAACAGCTTGACCGTTTGGCCCACCACATAGCCGCCGCAGCCGGTGCCTGCCGGAGGCCCGCCGGCTTCCACGCACATGACGCCGTTGAAGCCTTCGAACATGTAATCCTCGGCGCGCAGCTCCTCATGGTGGAAGTCCACCGTCTCCAGAATGTCGATGACCGTGGGCATCAGCTTCTTGGTGAGGGTGAAAGTGCTGTCGTGCTTGGGGTCGCAGCCGATCTGCAGCACCCGCTTGCCGAGCAGCGAAAACGCCGCCGACAGGTTGGAGCTGGTGGTGGACTTGCCGATGCCGCCCTTGCCATAGACCGCGAACACCTTGGCGTTGCCGATCCTGTCAGTGGGATCGAGCTTTACCTGGAGGCTGCCTTCCCCATCGGGACGCCGCGTTGCTTCGATTACTGCCATTGTGTGCTCCTCACGCCGCTTCCGAATGGCTGATGCCTTCGAGAGCGTCTTCTGCCGCGTCGGTTGCCGCGTGCAATGCTGCCAAAACTTCGGGGCTGGGCGACCAGTAATGCCGCTCGCTTGCTTCTATCAGCCGGTTCGCCATCTTGGTGGCGGCGCGCGGGTTCAAGGCCGCAATCCGGTCGCGCATCGCCTCGTCCATCACATAGGTCTCGGTGATCCGCTCATACACCCAGGGGTCTACCTCGCCGGTGGTGGCCGACCAGCCCATGGTGGTGGTGACCGCCGCTTCCACCTGGCGCACGCCTTCATAGCCGTGGCGCAGCTGGCCTTCGATCCAGACCGGATTGAGGGTGCGGGTCCGGGTTTCCAGCGCCACCTGCTCCTGAAGAGAGCGTACCTTGCCGGCACCTTGCGTCTGGTCGCCGATGTAGACGGGTGCAGCTTCGCCTCGCGCGCGGGTGACGGCGCGGCTGATGCCGCCCAGCGTATCCACATATTGATCGATGGTGGTGATGCCGAGCTCCACGCTTTCAAGGTTCTGATAGGCGCAATCGACCGTTTTCAACGCGGCTGACAGCATCTGGGCGTGGCGCACCGGCGTGCCCTTGACGCCGTAGGCATAGCCCTTCTGCCGCTCGAAACATTCGGCGAGCTCATCGGGGTCGGTCCAGCCGCTCGAGTCGATGAGCAGGTTCACATTGGCACCATAGGCGCCTTCGGCATTGGAGAATACCCGCAGCGCTGCGGTTTCAAGATCCACGCCCTGGGTGGCTGCATGTTCAAGGCTGTGCTTGCGCACGAAGTTCAGCTCTTCCGGCTCTTCTGCCCGCGCTGCCAGAAGCGCTGCTTCGGCGAGCATGCGGGTTTGCAGCGGCAGCAGATCGCGGAAAACGCCCGACAGCGTGACCACCACATCGATGCGCGGCCGGCCGAGTTCGGCCAGCGGCACCAGCTCCGCACCGGCCAGCCGGTTGTAGCTGTCAAAGCGTGGCCGCGCGCCCATCAGCGCCAGCGCCTGCGCCAGCTGGGCGCCTTCGCTCTTCAGATTGTCGGTGCCCCACAGCACCATCGCCACGGTTTCCGGCAGATGGCCGGAATCGGCGGTGCTGCGCTCCAGCAGCCGGGCGGCCTGGGCGGCGCCGTCCTTCACCGCAAAGGCGGACGGCAGGCGGAACGGATCGAAGCCGTGGATGTTGCGCCCGGTGGGCAAAATTTCGGGGTCACGCAAGATGTCGCCGCCCGCCACCGGCCGGACATAGCGCGCATCGAGCGCTGCCATCAGGCCGTTCAGCTCGTGATTTTCCGCGAGCGCCCGGTCGAGCGTGGCAAGCTCGCGCAGCACCGGCGTTGAAGGCGCCAGCCGGCCGTCCATCAGCGCTTCCACCGCCTCGCGGTCCAGCCCGGCTTCGCGCGCTGTTGCCACCGCCATCAGCATGTCTAGCCGCTCGGCATGGCTGGCCGCCTGGCCGGCCACGTGGAGCCCCTGCGGGATGAGCGACTGCTCTATTTCATAGATGGAGGCCGCGAGCGCTGCGATGTCGCTGCCATCGAGGTCGAGTGCGTGCGCCTGTTCGGCGATGATCTCGGCCAATGGCTCCAGCTCGGCGGCGCCGGGCTCGGCACTGCGCCAGCGATCGACCGAGGCCTTGAGGTCTGCGAGCCCCTTGTAGAGGCCCGAATTGGTGAGCGCCGGGGTGAGGTAGGATACGAGCGTGGCATAGGAGCGGCGCTTGGCCAGCACGCCTTCGCTGGGGTTGTTCGCGGCATAGAGATAGATGTTGGGCAGATCGCCGATCAGCCGCTCGGGCCAGCATTTGGCGCTCATCCCGGTCTGCTTGCCGGGCATGAATTCCAGGCTGCCATGGGTGCCGAAGTGCAGCAGCGCGTGTGCGCCGAAATCATTCCGCAGCCAGCGGTAGAAGGCCATGAAGGCATGGGTGGGGGCAAAACGGCCTTCGAACAGCAACCGCATCGGATCGCCTTCATAGCCGAGTGCGGGCTGGATGCCGATGAAGACATTGCCGAACTGCGCGCCCAGCACGAACACATGGCTGCCATCGGCCTGGAACTTGCCCGGCGCTGCACCCCATTCGGCCTCGATCTCGGCCAGATGCGGCTCGGTCGCCACGATATGTTCAGCACTCACCTTGGCGTGCACATTCGCCTCGGTGCCATAGCGCATCGAATTGCCCTCGATGACCGCGCGGCGCACGGCTTCCGCATTTTCGGGAACCTCGACCGTATAGCCTTCCGACTGCAGCCGCTTGAGGGTGGCATGGAGCGATTCGAACACGCTGAGGAACTGCGCGGTGCCGGCCGCACCGCCACCGGGCGGGAAGTTGAACAGCACCACGCCGATGCGCCGCTCGGCGGCTTCCGCGCGGCGCAGCTGCGCCAGCTTGAGCACCCGGTCGGCCAGCGCCTCGGCACGTTCCGGGCAGCTCTGCATGGCGCGCACATTAGCAGACGCCGGCCATGTGCAGCCGCGCTCGCAGCCGGTGCAGGCTTCGCCGCCGGCATCGGACCGGCCGCCGAACATGGTGGGGGCGGTGCCGCCATCAAGCTCGGGAATGGCGACCATGATGGTCGATTCGATGGCGAGCAGCCCCTGCCGGTTGGCACCCCATTGCTGCAGCGTCTGGAACTCCACAGGGAAGGCCGAGATATAGGGCCGGTCCAGCGACGCCAGAATCGCTTCGGCGGCCTTGCTGTCGTTATAGGCGGGGCCGCCGACCAGGCTGAACCCGGTGAGGTTGACCAGCGCATCGACGGTCGCGGTGCCGTCCTCCATCATCATCGCCTCGATCGCGGGGCGGGCATCGAGGCCGCCAGCAAAGGCCGGGATCACGTTCATCCCGCGCGCTTCCAGTGCCCGGATCACGCCGTCATAATGGTTGGCGTCCTTGCCCAGCAGATACGAGCGCAGCAGCACCAGACCGACGGTGCCGGTGGCGCCTTCGCGGCGCGGCAGATCGGCCAGATTGGCGCTCATCCGCGCCGGCAGATCGGGGTGATATACCCCCACATCGGGGTAATCCTGCGGCGGCTCGGGCTTGAACTGCCCGCGCAGGCCCTTGCGCGGGCCATCGGCATAACGGTCCACCAGCGACCGCACCATGGCGAAGGCATTATCGTCGGAGCCCGCCAGCCAATATTGCATGGTGAGGAAATAGGCGCGCACATCCTGCGCGGTGCCGGGCACATATTTCAATAGCTTGGGCAGCCGGCGGAGCACTGCCATCTGGGCCGCACCTGAATTGGCGGCACCTTCCTTGGAGCTCCCGCGAAGCTTCTTCAGCCAGCCGAGCGGGCCCTTGGGCGGCGCGTCCATGCGGTAATCACCCATGCGGGTGAGCTTCACCACTTCGGATGCCGACATCAGGCACACCATCGCGTCGCACTGCTCGCGCCGGGCTTCCAGCGCCGGCTTGATGGCGCGGATCTGCTCTTCAAGGAAGATCATGGTGGCAAGGATGATGTCGCCGCGCGCGATGTCGGCGCGGGCGGCATCTAGCTTGCCCGGTGTTTCCCAATCGGCGGCGGCGTGAAAGGCGATCTGCACGCCCGGCTGCTCGCGCTCGAAGCGGGCGCGGGCACGCTCCACGGCGCCGGAAAGATGGTTATCGAGCGTGATGATGACCACCCGAACAGCATCGGGAGCGCCACCGGCCGAAGGAGGAGCATCAGCGCGCATAATGGGCCTTGGCCTCGTAAAGAGTTTCAACGGAAATCGCTTCGACACCGTGTTCGGCGGCATAGCGTTCGGTATTGCGCTTGGCCTTGCCGCGCACGAAGAAGGGGATCTTGTTCAGTTCCTTCTGGGCATCGGGCAGCCAGCCGCCGGCTTCGACTGCGGGGGCCGCGACCGGCTCCGCCAGTGCCTCCGCCTGCGCCTGCGCCTTTGCGGGGGCCGGTGCTGCGCCGTGGCCGAGGTGGCTTGGCCCGGCGGAATCGGAAAACTCGAAATCTTCGCGGAACATGGTGAGCAGATGCTCTTCCAGCCCCATTACCAGCGGGTGCACCCAGCTATCGAAGATCACCTGCGCGCCTTCGAAACCCATCTGCGGGGAATAGCGCGCCGGAAAATCCTGCACATGGACAGGCGCCGAGATGACCGCACAGGGCAGCCGCAGCCGCTTGGCGATATGGCGCTCCATCTGGGTGCCCAGCACCAGCTCGGGCGTGGCGGCGGCGATGGCATCCTCGACCACCAGATAATCATCGGTGATCAGCGGCTCCAGCCCCAGCTCGGCCGCCATATCCCTGATCTCGCGGGCGAATTCGCGGTTATAGCAGCCCAGCCCCACCACTTCGAAGCCCAGCTCGTCCCGCGCGATACGCGCGGCTGCCACGGCATGGGTGGCATCGCCGAAGATGAAGACCCGCTTGCTGGTGAGATAGGTGGAATCGATGGAGCGCGACCACCAGGGCATCCGCCCGGCATCGGGATCGGCCGGCTCCGGCACGCCGGCAAGGCCGCACACTTCGGTGATGAAGGCACGGGTGGCGCCGACGCCGATGGGCACGGTGCGGGTGAACTTCTGGCCGAAGGTCTTGTCCAGCCAGCGCGCGGCTTCCAGCCCGATTTCGGGGTAGAGCACCACGTTGAAATCAGCCTCGCCCAGCCCGGCGATGTCGGACGGGCGGGAGCCCAGCGGGGCGGTCACGTGCACATCGATGCCAAGGCTGGCGAGCAGCCGGCCGATTTCCACCACATCGTCGCGGTGGCGGAAGCCCAGCGCCGTTGGCCCGAGCAGGTTGGCGCGCGGGCGGCGGCCCTCAAGCGCAGGTGCGCGGCGGTTGGTATCGGCCAGCTTGCGCACGATCTGGTAAAAGGTTTCCGATGCGCCCCAGTTTTCCTTGCGCGAATAGCTGGGGAGTTCGAGCGGGATGATCGGGCATGGCAGGCCCATGGTCTCGGCAAGGCCGGCGGGATCGTCCTGAATCAGTTCGGCGGTGCAGCTGGCGCCCACGATCATCGCTTCGGGCTGGAAGCGGGCATAGGCATCGCGCGCGGCCTTCTGGAAAAGCTCGGCAGTATCGCCGCCCAGATCGCGCGCCTGAAAGGTGGTGTAGGTGACCGGCGGCCGGTGGTCGCGCCGCTCGATCATGGTGAACAGCAGATCGGCATAGGTATCGCCCTGCGGGGCGTGCAGCACATAGTGCAGGCCCTGCATGGCGGTGGCCACCCGCATGGCCCCTACCTGGGGCGGTCCTTCATAGGTCCAGACGGAGAGCTGCACGGCTACACCGCCAGCCGGTCGCGGCGGACCAGCGGCCGCGCGAACAATTCCGCCAGATCACCGGCCTGGTCGAAGCCGTGCACCGGGGTGAACACCAGCTCGATGGCCCATTTGGTGGCCAGCCCCTCGGCCTCCAGCGGATTGGCGAGGCCCAGCCCGCAAACCGTGAGATCGGGCCGCGCGGCGCGCACCCGGTCCAGCTGCAGATCGACATCCTGGCCTTCGGAAAGCTGGACATCGACCGGCAGCGCCGCCAGCTCGGCCGCCAGATGGCCGCGGTGGAGATAGGGCGTGGCGACCTCGATCAGCTCCATGCCCAGCTCATCGTGCAGGAAGCGGGCGAGCGGCAGCTCCAGCTGCGAATCGGGCATGAAGAAGATGGTCTTGCCGCGCAGCTTTTCAGCCTGGCGCGCGATGGCCCGCTTGGCGCGCTCGCGGCCCGGCGCCACCACGGCGCGAAAATGCATGGGGTCCACCCCGAATTCCTGCGCGGCCGCCTGCAGCCATGCCGTGGTGCCCTCCGCCCCGAACGGGAAAAGCGCGGGAAGATGCACCGCACCCCGGCCTTCAAGAGCAAGGCCGGTATCGCCGAGGAAGGGCTGGGCGAGCAGGAAGCGGGTATTAGGCCCCACGCCCGGCAGATCGTCGCGGCGGCGTGACGGCAGGCACACCACCGGCGCAATGCCCAATTCGGCGAACAGCCGGAGCATCTGGTCCTCGACCACATCGGGAAGGGCGCCGACGATCAGCAGCTGGGTGGCATCGTCTGCCGCCATTTCCGGCACAAGTGCTGCGAGGCAGGCATCTTCGCCCTGCGTGAAAGTGGTTTCGATGCCGCTGCCCGAATAGTTGAGCACCCGCACCTGCGGCATGAAGCGGGCGCTCAGCCGCTCGGCCGCGCGCTTCAGATCGAGCTTGATGACCTCGGACGGGCAGGAGCCGACGAGAAACAGCTGCTTCACGTCCGGCCGCCGCGCCAGCAGGCGGGTGACAACCGAATCGAGCTCCTCATTGGCATCCGCCAGCCCGGCGAGGTCGCGCTCCTCGATGATCGCGGTGGCGAATCGGGGCTCGGCAAATACCATGACGCCGGCGGCGGACTGCAGCAGATGCGCGCAGGTGCGGCTGCCGACGACCAGAAAAAACGCATCCTGGATCTTGCGGTGCAGCCAGACGATGCCGGTCAACCCGCAGAAAACCTCGCGCTGGCCGCGTTCGCGCAGCACCGGAAGGGGCGGAATTGCCGGGGCGGCAACAGCGCTCATGCGGCTTGTGCTTCAGCTGAAGGGGCCGCAGCGGGGCGGGCGCCCTCAAGCCGGGCCATCCGCAGCTTCCAGATGAACTGGCCGGCATTGATGACATAGGTAAAGTAAGCGGCCAGTGCCAGCCACATGAGCTGCACCGAAGGCAGCAGATCCTGAAAAAGCGCGACGAGATAGGCGGTGTGCAGGGCTATCACCAGCATCGAAAACACATCTTCCCAGAAGAAGCTCTCGGCAAAGAGATACTTGCCGAATACTACCTTCTCCCAGATCGCGCCGGTGATCATGATGGTGTAGAGCGCAATGGTCTTGATGACGACAGACCATTCGGCGAGGCCCTTGCCCTCTCCGGTGCGAAGATAATCGAGCACCAGATAGAGGCTGACGCCGAAGATGAGGAACTGCACCGGCGCCAGCAGGCCCTGCACCAGCGTCCAGCGGGTCGAGTCGCGGCGCACGCGTTCTTCAGGCGTGTACAGCGGCCGCACCGGCTTCCGGCGCGCAGCTTCGCTGTTGCTGGCCCCCGCCGTGATAGCGCCTGCCAACTGCTCTTTTGGCATGCCTTGCTGCCGGTCCACCCCGTGTCTCCCTTATCTGTCCAAAAACTAGCATCGGGCAGGCATGTGTCAACCTGCCTTTACGTCAAATCCAATTGACAGACCCTGCCCGGGCAGCGCACTCATTGTCTTGTGGAGTTGTCGCTGCTTCGATAGCGTTGAGCAGTCGACTGGGTGCCACCGGGCCTTGCGACAAGTTGCTGCACCCAGCAGCGCGTTTGGACCCGGAACAAGGCACCTGATCGACGTTCGGCTAGAGAAGCTGCGGGGGACGGGATGCCATCGATGTTCGAGATCGTTACGGAGGCGAAGATTGCGGCAGCCCGCAGCCTCGACCGTGCGAAAAAGGCGGCTTTCCGCTCCCGCGAGGCCTCCAGCCCCGATGCGCTCGCGCGCGTGATCGAGGCCGATATCATTCCACGGCTGCTGGTCGCGCACCGCCGCGTTGCCTCATCGGCACAGCCGGCAGAGGTGGTGGCCTCCGAAATTCCGGCCGATTTCATGGAGCGTTTCGCCGCTGCAACGCTGACCGACGAAGTGAGCGCGCTGATGGTGGAAGTGGAAGCGCTGATGCTTGGCGGCGCCAGCGTGGAGACACTCTATCTGCAGCTGCTGGCCCCGGCGGCACGCCAGCTGGGCAGCTGGTGGGACCAGGACGCCTGTGATTTTGTGGATGTGACCATGGGGCTGTGGCGGCTTCAGGAGATTGTCCATGCCATTTCGGCGCTGGTGCCGGGCACGGCGGCCGAGCCGGAATTTGCGCGGCGCGGGCTGTTTTCACCTGCCCCCGGCGAGCAGCACGGGCTGGGCGCGATGATGGTGGAGGAATTCTTCCGCCGCGCCGGCTGGCAGACCTGGAGCGCGCCGGCGCTGGATGAAAACGAGCTGGTGGCGCTGGTCGCCGGCCGCAGCTTTGATGTGGTGGGGCTTACGGTGAGCGTGGAACGCCATGTGAAGCCGCTCCAGCGGTCTATCACGGCGGTGCGGCGTGCCTCGCGCAACCCGCAGCTGCTGGTGCTGGTGGGGGGCCGGGTGTTTACCGAGCGCCCCGAACTGGCAACCGAGATTGGCGCCGATGGCACTGCGCCGGACGGGCAGCAGGCCGTGGCGCTGGCCGAGAAGCTTTTGAACACCGTTGCACAGCAATCGGCGGCGCAAGTGGCGCAACCGGGCAAATGAACCCGGTCGACGCCTTGGGCGGCGGCCGCACAATGGAGCGAATGAGAACCGCCCTCATGGATGCGCGTACTTTCCCGGGCCAGGACCTGAGCGGCAAGCCGTTGCTGGCAGCGCTTGGCCCGCTTTCGGCCGAGACTGCGGTGCAGGCTTTGGCGGCGGCCAGCGACGTGGCGCTGCTGGTGGACGGTGATGGCACCATCCGCGACCTGACGCTGGGCAGCGCCGACCTGGCCGACCATGGCCTGTCCGAATGGCTGGGCCGGCCCTGGGCGGAAACGGTGCTGCCGGAAAACCGCACCAAGATCGAGGAAATGCTGACCGGAAGCAGCGTTGGACGCTGGCGGCAGGTGAACCACCCCAGCGTGGCCGGCGACCTGCCGATGCGCTATCTGGTGCTGCCGGCGGGCGATGATGGCCGGATGGTGGCGGTAGGCCGCGACATGCGCGCCGCCGCCGCGCTGCAGCAGCGGCTTTTGCGCGCCCAGCAATCCATGGAGCGCGACCTGCTGCGGCTGCGCCAGCTGGAGGCCCGCTACCGACTGCTGTTCGATACCGCGTCCGAGGCTATCATGGTGGTCGATGCCGCCACGCGCCTGGTGGCGGAGGCCAACCCTGCAGCGCGGCGGCTGGTGGGTGCGGCCACGCCCGAGGCGCTGGTTGGGCGGCCGTTTGCAGGCGCGGTGGCCGAGGCCGACCGCGAGGCGGCGGTGGCGCTGCTGGGCGCGGCCGCAGTGGCGGACCAGCGACCACCCGAGACACTGGCAATGGCCAGCGGTGCGGATTGCCGGATAAGTGCCACCCTTTTCCGCCAGGACCGGGGCAACTTCCTGCTGGTGCGGTTGCAGCCTGTGCAGGGCGCGACGTTGGCCAGTGGCGGCGGTGAGCGGGCGCTGGCGGCGGTGCTTGAGCGGATGCCCGACGCCTTTGTGCTGACCGACCAGCGCATGAACATATTGGCCGTGAACGGCCTGTTTCTGGATATGGTGCAGCAGGCGCGCGCCGGCGATGTGACCGGCACGGCGCTGGGCAGGTTCATCGGCCGGCCGGGAATCGACCTGGGTTTGCTGGCGGCGCAGCTGCGGGACCATGGCGCTGTGCGCAGTTTTTCAACCGTGGCGCGCGGACTGGACGGCAGCGAGGAGACGGTGGAAATTTCCGGTGTCACCTCGGCGGAAGGCAGCGAGATGCGCTTCGGCTTCAGCATCCGGCGGATCAACCGGGCGTTGAGCGAGGCGCTGGAAGGCCCGCCGATGCCGCGCTCGGTGGAGCAGCTGACCGAGCTGGTGGGGCGCGTGCCGCTGAAGGAGATCGTGCGCGAATCGACCGACCTCATCGAGCGGCTCTGCATCGAGGCAGCGCTTACCTATACGTCCGACAACCGCGCTTCGGCGGCCGAAATTCTGGGGCTTTCGCGCCAGAGCCTCTATTCCAAGTTGCACCGCCATGGGCTGGGCAACCTCGATATCGACAGCGATTGAGGAGAAGCGGCGCGGCCCGGCTGCCTGCGGCGCTTTTGCCGCAGTCTCATGCGTCCAACTGCGTTGACGCCCCGGACTGTCAAGCATAGCTTACATACCGATGGAAACTGCCACTCTTGCCGCCAGCCAGCGCGTGGCCCCCCGACGGGCGCCGGCGCCGCGCGATGTGCTGGAGCTGTTGAAGCCGGTGACATGGTTTCCGCCGATGTGGGCGTTCATGTGCGGGGTAGTTTCCTCTGGCGTGCCGATTATAGACCGCTGGGGACTGCTGCTGGCCGGCATGATGCTGGCCGGGCCGCTGGTGTGCGGCAACAGCCAGGCGATCAACGACTGGTTCGACCGGCATGTGGATGCGATCAACGAACCGAATCGGCCAATTCCCTCGGGGCGCATTCCCGGCCGCTGGGGGCTTGGCATTGCCATATTCGGCACGCTGGTATCGCTGGCAGTGGGGTTTGCGATCAACCCGGTGGTTGGCTGGGCAACCGTGCTGGGGGTGTTTCTGGCGTGGATTTATTCGGCCCCGCCCATCCGCGCCAAGGCCAATGGCTGGTGGGGGCCGGGCGTGTGCGCGGCTGCCTATGAAGGGCTGACCTGGTTCACCGGTGCGGCGGTGATGGTGGGGGGCATGCCCGATGCGCGGATCATCGCCGTGCTCTGCCTTTATGCCGCCGGCGCACACGGAATAATGGTGCTGAATGATTTCAAAGCCGTGGAGGGGGACCGCGTGTCGGGCGTCCGCTCCATCCCGGTCATGCTCGGCGAGCGGCCGGCGGCGCTGCTCGCCTGCTGGACCATGGCGCTGCCGCAGCTGGTGGTCGCCTATTTGCTGCTGCGCTGGGAGCTGGTTTTCCCGTCTGCGCTGGTGCTGTTCTCGGTCGCCTGCCAGTTCGTGTTCATGCAGAAGCTGATCGCCGAGCCGGCCAAGCAGGCGCCGTTCTACAATGCCACCGGCGTGAGCCTTTATGTGCTCGGCATGCTGGCCACCGCGATAAGCCTGCGGGGGCTGGTGTGATGGCGCCGCTGGGCTGGACCGGAATAGCCCGGCTGGGGCTGGTGCAGAGCGCCATAGGGGCGGTGGTCATGCTGGCTACCTCGCTCCTCAACCGGGTGATGGTGGTGGAATATGCGCAGGCGGCGGCGTTGCCGGCGGGGCTGGTTGCCTTTCATTATGCCGTGCAGCTCAGCCGGCCGAAATGGGGCCATGGCTCCGACCGGGGGCGGCGGCGGACGCCGTGGATAATCGGCGGGATGGCGGTGCTTGCATCCGGCGGCCTGCTCGCCAGCCAGGCCACCTTGATGCTGGCGGACGGGCTGATGCCGGCGCTGCTGCTGGCGATACTGGCCTATGCGATGATCGGCGGCGGCGTGGGCGCGGCCGGCACCTCTTTGCTGGCACTGCTGGCCACCCGCACGGCGGAGGCACGGCGGCCGGCGGCAGCGGCGCTCACCTGGATCATGATGATCCTTGGCATTGTCGTGACCGCGACGATTGCCGGCCGGATGCTCGAACCCTGGTCGCCGGAGCGGATGCTTGCCGTGGCCGCGTGCGTGGCCGGCGGGGCTTTTGTAGTTGCCAGCCTTGCCGTGCTCGGCATCGAGGGGCAGCCTGCCTTGACCACCGAAGAGCCAGTGGCGGCGGCCAGTTTTTCTGCCGCCCTTGCCGGCATATGGGCCGATGGGTTGACCCGGCTCTTCACCATCTTCGTGTTCGTCTCGATGCTCGCCTATGCGATGCAGGACCTTATTCTGGAGCCGTTTGCCGGGCTGGTGTTCGGCATGACTCCGGGCGAATCCACCCAGCTTTCCGGCGTGCAGCACATGGGCGTGCTGATCGGCATGGTGCTGGTCGGCATTGCCGGCCATGGCTTCCGGCGCGAGGGCAGAAGCAGCCAGTCCGGTGTCCGGTTGAAGAACTGGATCATTTTTGGCTGCCTGGGCTCCGCGGCGGCGCTGGCGGCGCTGGCGCTGGCCGCGACCGGCGGCGGCGGGCTGCCGCTGGCCCCGCTGGTGTTCAGCCTGGGCTTTGCCAACGGGGTGTTCGCGGTGGCCGCCATCGGCACCATGATGGATCTGGCCGGGCGCGGCGGGCCGGGACTGGAGGGCATTCGCATGGGGCTGTGGGGCGCTGCACAGGCGCTGGCCTTTGGCGCGGGTGGCTTTTTCGGGGCGAGTGCTGTGGATGTGGGGCGGCGGCTGATGGGCAATGATGGCCGGGCCTTTGAGGCGGTGTTTGCGTTTGAGGCGCTGGTCTTTCTTTTTGCCGCGATGATCGCGGTCAGGTTGAACCGCGGCACCGAGGCCGCACCAAATAGGGAGTTGATGGCATGAGGGAAGCATTTGACGCCGTGGTAGTGGGTGGCGGGCCTTCGGGCGCGACCGCAGCCAATGATCTGGCGCTGGCCGGCATGAAAGTGCTGCTGCTGGACCGGATGGGGCGGATCAAGCCCTGCGGCGGTGCCGTGCCGCCGCGACTGCTGAAGGATTTCGACGTGCCGCTGGAGCAGCTGTGCACCACCGCGTCTTCGGCCCGGATGATCAGCCCCAGCGACCGCAAGGTGGACATGCCGGTGGGTGAAGGCGGCTTTGTGGGCATGGTGGACCGCGACGTGTTTGACGAATGGCTGCGCAACCGCGCGGCCGGCAACGGCGCCGACCGCCGCGACGGCACTTTCGAGACGCTGGAAGAGCAGAAGGACGGCACCGTGCTGCTGCGCTACCGCCCCAAGGGCGCCGCGCGCGGCAGCGAGCCGGTGGAAGTACTGGCCAAGGTGGTGCTGGGCTGCGACGGCGGCAATTCGGCAGTGGCGCGCGCCGCCCTGCCGGAGGAAAAGCTGCCGTTTGTGGCTGCCTATCACGAGGTGATCGAATCCCCGCCCGAAGGCGTGAACGGCTTTGAGGGCAACCGCTGCGACGTGTTTTACCAGGGCAAGCACAGCCCGGACTTTTATGCCTGGGTGTTTCCGCACGGGGACAAGACCAGCGTGGGCGTGGGCAGTGCCGTAAAGGGCTTCGAGCTGCGAAAGGCTGTGGCAAATCTGCGCGAAGAGCTGGGCATGGCCGACCTCAAGACGGTGCGCGTGGAAGGCGCGCCGATTCCATTGAAACCCCGCAAGCGCTGGGACAATGGCCGCAATATCATCGTGGCCGGCGATGCCGCCGGCACCGTGGCGCCGGCGAGCGGCGAAGGCATTTATTATGCGATGACATCGGGGCGGCTGGCCGGTGAAAGCGCGCTGGCCATGCTGAAGACCGGCGACGCCAAGGAGCTGAAGACTGCGCGCAAGACCTTCATGAAGGCGCATGGGCAGGTGTTCATGGTGCTCGGGATCATGCAGTGGTTCTGGTACCGGTCCGACAATATGCGCGAGCGTTTTGTGAAGCTGTGCATGGACAAGGACATCCAGACGCTGACCTGGGAAGCCTATATGAACAAGGAACTCGTGCGCCGCCGGCCGATGGCGCATGTGAAGGTGTTCATGAAGGATTCGGTGCAGCTGGTGGGCGCTGCGGTGACTGCGGTGAAGAACATGGGCAAGGCAAAGGCAGCCTGATCCGCGTGCATAACCGAAGCCGGGGATGGGCATGTCGGTAAACCCCGGCCGCTGGGTGCTGCCGGGGCTGGTGGCAGCGCTTGCGGCCACGGTTACGGCGGCGGTGGGCGCCACCATAACGCTGCTGGGGCCCTGGTATCGCAGTCTTGTGCAGCCGAGCTGGGCGCCGCCCGATATCGCCTTTGGCCCGGCATGGACGCTGATCTTCGCGCTGTGCGCCATTTCCGGCACCACTGCTTGGCGCGCGGCGCCGGACCGGATTGCGGCCGATACCGTGGTTGGGCTGTTCGCGCTGAACGGCTTTCTCAACCTGCTCTGGAGCTTCCTGTTCTTCCGCGTGCAGCGGCCGGATTGGGCGGCGGTGGAGGTGTGGTTTCTGTGGACCTCGATCCTCGTCCTCATCCTCTATTGCTGGCGCTTCTCGCGGCTCGCCGCTCTGTTGTTCCTGCCTTATCTGGCGTGGGTGACGTTTGCGGGGGCGCTCAATATCCGGGTGGTGGAGTTGAACGCGCCTTTTGGGTAAGGCGCAGCGCCGCGAGCGCGCGGGCCGCGCGCCGACAGGCGCAAGCCCGGCCGGCGGGGGGGCGGGTGCGTCAACCCACCCACCCCCCCCCCCCCCCGGGGGTGGGGCGGCGGGCGCTGGGCGAACCGATAAACAGCAGAGGCGCG
>JBBQIP010000049.1:0-14872 GCA_038325045.1 Sphingomonadales bacterium | reverse complement strand
CGATACGAACCGGCGCCACAAGTGCTGTGTTGGAGCCGATGAAGGCACCGGCGCCGATGACGGTGCGGTGCTTTGCAAACCCGTCGTAATTGCAGGTGATGGTGCCGGCGCCGATATTGGCGGCGGCGCCCACTTGCGCATCGCCCAGATAGCTCAGGTGGTTGGCCTTGGCGCCTTCGCCCATCTGCACCGCCTTGGCCTCCACGAAATTGCCGATCTTCACCGCCTTGGCCAGCACCGTGCCGGGGCGCAGCCGGGCGAAGGGGCCGATCTCGCACTTCTCGCCGATGTCCGCACCCTCGATATGGCTATGGGCGCGGATACGGCTGCCGCCAGCTATGCGGACGCCCGGCCCGAACACCACGAACGGCTCGATCGAAACATCGGCGGCGATTTCGGTGTCATGGGCGAAGAAAACCGTTTCGGGCGCCACCATCGATACCCCGGCGGCGAGCATTGCGGCGCGGGTGCGGGCCTGGAAAGCGGCTTCCACTGCTGCCAGCTCGGCCCGGCTGTTCACGCCCAGCAGCTGTTCCGCGGGAGCCTCTATCACCCGCGCTGCGCCGCCATCGGCCAGCGCAAGCATCACGATATCGGGCAGATAATATTCGCCCGCCGCATTGGTGTTGGAAAGCCGCGCCAGAAGCGGCCAGAGATCGACCGAGCGCACCGCAAGCAGGCCGGAATTGCACAGGGTTTCATTGCGCTCGGAGGGGGTTGCATCGCGATATTCAACCATTTTGCGAATATTTCCGGCGTCAGCGATTATGCGGCCATACTGGCCCGGCTGGTCGGGGCGGAAGCCCAGGACGGCAATTTTCACATCCTTGGCCAGCGCTGCGGCCAGCGCGGCCATGGTATCGGCCGGCACCAGCGGGCAATCCCCGAACAGCACCAGCACCACGCCATCAAAGCCGGCCAGTGCCGATTTCGCCTGGGCTACGGCATGTCCGGTGCCCAGCTGCTCGGCCTGCACAGCGATCTGCACGTCGTTTGGGAGGGTGCGCCCGGCCAGCGCCTGCTCCACCTGCGCGCGCCCGGCGCCCACTACAACCACCTGTCGCTGCGGCGAAAGGTGCGCGAGATTGTCCAAAAGATGAAACATCATCGGCTTATGAGCAACAGGATGCAGAACCTTGTGCAACGCAGATTTCATCCGGGTGCCCTGACCGGCCGCCAATATGATGGCGGCGATCGGCGGCGGCGTTTGCGCTTCATTCACCCTGTGACCCCTGCCATATCGGCCTTGCCTTGGGAAGCGCCGAGGGTGCAACAGCAGCATATGACAGCACCGCGCCCTGCTATTATTTTCGATCTGGACGGCACGCTGGTGGATACCGCGCCCGATCTTGCCGCTGCGCTCAATGCCGCCCTTGCCAGCCTTGGCCGCCCGGAGGTGGCGCCAGACCGGGTGCGGCATCTGGTGGGGCACGGCGCCAGAGCGCTTTTGAATAATGGACTGGCGATGAGCGGCGAGGCCCCGGCGGCGCTGGTCGAGCTCGGCCTGCCGGTGTTCATGGCCCATTACCGGGCGCATATCGCCGATGGCTCGAAGCCCTATCCGGGGGTGGAGGCGGCGCTCGACCGCGTGGCAGCGGCAGGCTTTGGCCTGGCGATCTGCACCAACAAGCCGGTGGCACTGGCGCGGGCGCTGATAACGGCACTGGGCTGGGATGGCCGCTTTGCAGCAATCATCGGCGGCGATTCCGAAGCCGCCGCCAAGCCCGACCCGCGACCGGTTCTGGCGGCGATGCACGCTGCGGGCGGCAATAGCGGCTCCAGCATATTCCTGGGCGACTCCTCGGTCGATGTGGCAGCGGCGCGGGCGGCCGGGGTTCCGGTGATCGTGGTCAGCTTCGGCTTTTCCGACCGGCCGGCGGCAGAATTGGGCGCCGACCGGGTGATCGACCACTGGGATTCGCTCGATGCAGCGCTGGCGAGCCTGACAGACCCGGAGACCGCCGGCGGATGAGCAGCGAACTGGTCTTTGCTGTTTTGCTGGTGCTGGCGCTGGCGATGGGCTGGTTGATCGGCCGGCGCAGCGCGCCGTTGCCGCAGACGCTGCCGCAGCTTCCACCGGCGCCAGCGCCGGCGGCACCCATGCCGCTCGACCGGATAAGCATCGAGGCGCTGGCGGATCCGGCGCTGATTGTGGAAGGCCCCCGCGCGGTGGCCGCCAATGCCGAGGCGCGGGCGCTGTTCGGCGCGCGGGTGGAGGGGGGCGACCTGCGGCTGGTGGTTCGCCACCCGGCGGTGCACGATGCGGTTGCAGAGGCCAAAGCCAGCGGGTCGAGCGTCAGCCGCGAGATCACTGGTATCGGCGCCAGCAACAGTGCCTGGCGGCTTCGCGCTGTCGATGCCGGGCAGGGGCGGATCCTGGTGGTGTTCGATGATATTACCCAGAACCGCTTGACCGAGCGGATGCGGGTGGATTTCGTGGCCAATGCCAGCCACGAACTGCGCACGCCGCTGGCAACGCTCACCGGTTTCATCGAAACGCTGGTGGGCCCGGCGGCGGAGGATGAGCTGGCAAGGCGCCGCTTCCTCGGCATCATGGCCAATGAGGCCAACCGGATGAGCCGGCTGATCGACGATCTGCTGTCCCTTTCCCGGATCGAGCTCGACAAGCATGTGCGCCCGTCTGCTCAGCTGGACCTTGCCGGCGTGTTTTCCGATGTGGGCAGGACTTTGGCCATGCGGCTGGAGCAGGACGAACGCCACCTGCTGATCGATGTGGCGGGGCCGCTGCCGCCGGTTACCGGAGACCGGGACCAGATATTGCAGGTGCTGCACAACCTTGTTTCCAACGCGCTCAAATACGGCCAGTCGGGCACGCCGATAACCGTGCGCGCGGCTTCCGAGCCGGCCGGGGTATCAAACCCGCCGCAGGTGCGGATAATTGTTTCGGATATCGGCGAAGGCATTGCGCCCGAGCATCTGCCGCGGCTGACCGAGCGCTTCTACCGGGTCGATTCGCAGCGGTCACGCAAGCTGGGCGGAACCGGGCTTGGGCTGGCGATCGTGAAGCATATCGTGGAGCGGCACCGGGGCCGGCTGGAGATCGAGAGCCAGCCGGGGGAGGGGACGAGTGTGGGCTTCACCCTTCCACAAGTTGTGCCGCCAGCGCCGCCGCAAATCCAGCCATCGCAACCAGTTGCCTCGGTCCAGTCAGGCGAAGATGCGGAAACTCCGGCGGGGCCAGAACAGACCGCAGCCTGAAAAACCTCGGGCGGGGGCGCTTCGTAGCCCGATGGTTGTCATCAAACTGAAACAGAACTGTCATACCCGCCGCATCGTCCACCGCTAGGGCATGAAGTCTGCGGTGTTGGCCGCGAGGAAAGGGCAGCGGGCTTGATGCGGACCGGCAGCACATCAGCGGCACTGAAGGGCGCGGTAGCCCTGTTGTGCCTTGCCACGCCTGCGCCGCTCTTCGCCCGCACCCAGATCCGCATTGTCGGCTCCTCCACGCTCTATCCGTTCGTCACTGCGGTGGCCGAGCAGTTCAAGCGAACCAACCCGCAGTTTCCCGGGCCGATTGTCGAATCGACCGGCACCGGCGGCGGTATCAAGCTGTTCTGCTCGGGCGTGGGCGAGCGTTTCCCCGACATTGCCAATGCATCGCGCCGGATCAAGGCCAGCGAAGTGGCCGATTGCGCGAAGAACGGCGTCACCCAGATTGTGGAAGTTCAGATCGGCCTCGATGGCCTCAGCATCGCCCAGGGCCGCGCCGGGCGGTTTCCGGGGCTCACCGAGGCGGAAGTCTATCGGGCGCTCGCAGCAAAGCCTTATGGCCGCCGGCAGACGGCGAAGCTGTGGTCCGACATCAACCCCCGGCTGCCGGCAACGCCCATTCAGGTGCTGGGTCCGCCGCCCACATCGGGCACCCGCGATGCCTTCAACGAGCTCTTCATGCAGCGGGGCTGCGATGCCAACCCGGCCATGGCGACGCTGAAGGCGAAAAACCCCGATCAGCATAGCCAGATCTGCACCGCGATCCGCGAAGATGGCGGCTATGTGGAAGCGGGGGAGAACGACAATCTGATTGTCCAGAAGCTCGCCGCCAACCCCAATCTGCTGGGTGTTTTCGGTTATTCCTACCTCGAGGAAAATCTCGACAAGGTGAAGGATGTACCGATCCACGGCGTGTCGGCCACCTATGAGAATATAGCCAGTTTCCGCTACTCCGCCTCACGACCGCTCTATGTGTATGTAAAGGCACAGCATATGCGCGCAGTAAGAGGCATGCGCGAGTTTCTGGTGGAATTGAGCCGCGAATCGACCTGGGGTCGCAAGGGCTATCTGGCGCGGCGCGGGCTGGTGGCGGCGCCGGAAGCTGTACGCGAAGCCAACCGCCAGGCCGCGCGCACGCCGCTGCTGCTCGATTCCGCGTCGATCGGCTGAGCGGGCGATGGCTTTCCTTCCGCTTTTTCTGCTCGCCGCCGGGCTGGCGCTGATGGGCTTCCTCACCGGCCGCGCCCGCGGCCGGGCGCTGGTGGCAGCCAGCGCAAGGCCCGGGGCGGAAGCCAAGGCCCGGATCGGCGCCGTGCATTCAAGGCCCAGCTATCATGGCGGCTTTGTGGGGCTGGCGGCGCTGCTGCCGGCGCTGGTCGTGCTGATCGGCTGGGGGCTGATCGCGGACCGCCAGATCGAACAGGCGGTGCTGGCCACCGTGCCGGCGGCGGAGCGCCCTGAAGGAGATCTCGACCGGGTCAGCTTCATGAACGAGGTGCGCGGGCTGGCGGCTGGCGAGATCGACGAGCCCTTCAACCTCGCGACCATCCCTGCGGCGGCTGTCTATGACACGGTGAGCAACAATTATAATCTGCTCGCCGGCGCGCTGGCCGCTACGCTGGCGCTGGTTGGTGCGCTTTGGGCCTATAGCCGGCTGCGGCCGCAATTCCGTGCCCGCAACCGGGTGGAAACGGCGGTGCGGGTAACGCTCATGCTGGCCTCGCTGGTGGCGATACTCACCACTTTCGGCATCGTGCTGAGCCTGATTTTTGAAAGCGTCCGCTTCTTCCAGTCCGTATCTCCGGTCGAATTCCTCACCGGCACCCGCTGGTCCCCGCAAACTGCCATCCGCGCCGACCAGGTGGGTTCCTCGGGCGCTTTCGGGGCGGTGCCGCTGTTCTGGGGCACCATCTTCATCGGCGCCATCATCGCCATGCTGGTGGCCATTCCGCTGGGCCTGCTTTCGGCGGTCTATCTCACCCAATATGCCAGCCCCGGGCTGCGCCGGGTGCTTAAACCGGTGCTGGAGCTGCTCGCGGGCGTCCCGACCGTGGTTTACGGGTTTTTCGCAGCGCTCACCGTGGCCCCCAAAGTGCGTGATTTTGCAGTCGCGCTGGGCATGAGCAACGCAAGCTCGGAATCCGCGCTCGCCGCCGGGGTGGTGATGGGCATCATGATCATCCCCTTTGTATCCTCCATGGCCGATGATGCTCTGACCGCGGTGCCGGGCTCGATGCGCGACGGCAGCCTTGCCATGGGCGCAACACCCTCTGAAACCGTGAAGCGTGTGCTGCTGCCGGCAGCACTTCCGGGCATTGTCGGCGGCGTGCTTCTGGCGGTGAGCCGCGCCATCGGTGAAACCATGATCGTGGTGATGGCGGCCGGGCTGGCAGCAAACCTCACCCTCAACCCGTTCGACAGCGTTACCACGGTGACCACCCAGATCGTGGCGCTGCTGACCGGCGACCAGGAGTTCGACAGCCCCAAGACGCTGTCGGCCTTTGCGCTCGGGCTGGTGCTGTTCGCCATGACATTGGTGCTCAACATCTATGCGCTCGCAGTGGTGAAGAAATACCGCGAGGCCTATGACTGAAATGGCTTCCACCACCGCCTCGACCAGGGTTGCCATTGTAGACCTGCCCGCAAGGGCACCGACCGATTGGGCTTCGGCTGCCATGCAGCGGCGGATCGCGCGGCGCTATTCGGCCGAGCGCAATTTCCGCTGGCTGGGCATGGGCGCGCTGCTGCTGGCGGCGGCCTTTCTGGTATTCCTGCTGTTCACCATCGTGCGCGACGGCTGGACCGGCTTTATCTCCACCGAGGTGAAGCTGGAGGTGTTCTACGATCCGGCGGTGCTGAAGCTCGACCCCGCGGCGCTGGCGGCTGCTGCGGACCCGGCGGCGCGGCGCGCGCTGCTGCGGCAGGCGGAGTTTCCGGAATTGATGCTGCAGACCGCCGAGCAGCTTGGCCCTTATGACACTGTGGTGAGCGAAGGCGCCTGGGTTGATCTGCGCGACCGGCTGGAGGCCAACCCCGGTCTGCTCGGCAACCGCGAGACGATTGCCGTGCCGGTCCGCAGCCAGATCGACCTTCTTGCCAAGGGAAAATACGACCTTGCCGAGCCGGCACTGACTCGCGGTGTTTCCGACCGTGATGTGGCGGTGTGGCGGGCGCTGGAGGGGCGCGGGCTCCTCACTACCGGCTTCAACCGCATTTTCCTCAGCACTGCGGATTCGACCGTTCCGGAGCTGGCGGGCGTGTGGGGAGCGGCGCTGGGCAGCCTTCTCACCCTCATCGTCACCATATCCTTTGCCTTTCCGGTGGGGGTGCTGGCGGCAATCTGGCTGGAAGAGTTCGCGCCGAAGAACCGCTGGACCGATATCATCGAGGTCAGCATCAATAATCTGGCTGCGGTTCCGTCGATCATCTTCGGGCTGCTCGGGCTGGCGGTGTTCCTGAACATTTTCGGCATGCCCCGCTCGGCGCCGCTGGTCGGCGGCCTTACGCTGGCGCTGATGACGCTGCCGGTGGTGGTAATTTCGGCGCGCGTGGCGGTGAAGGCGGTTCCGCCCTCCATCCGCGAAGCAGCGCTGGGGGTTGGCGCCTCGCCAATCCAGGTCGTGTTCCAGCATGTGCTGCCGCTGGCGCTGCCCGGCATTCTCACCGGCACCATCATCGGCATTGCCCGGGCGCTGGGGGAAACAGCACCTCTGCTGCTCATCGGCATGCGCGCCTTTGTGGTGGATACCCCTCAGGGCTTCACGGCGCCTGCGACCGTGCTGCCCGTGCAGGTGTTCCTCTGGTCGGATGATGTGGCACGCGGCTTTGTGGAAAAGACCTCGGCGGCGATCCTCGTGCTGATGGTGATACTGGTGCTGATGAACAGTTTCGCCATCTATTTCCGCAACCGTTTCGAAAGACGCTGGTAATGAGCTATCCGGCCAATGCCGACCAGAGCGCGCCAAAGATGACGGCGAGAGGCGTGAACGTGTTCTATGGCACCAAACAGGCCATCAAGAATGTCTCGCTCGATGTGCGGACCGACGAGGTGACCGCCTTCATCGGCCCGTCCGGCTGCGGCAAGTCCACCTTCCTGCGCTGTTTCAACCGGATGAACGACACTGTGGACAGCGCCCGGGTGGAAGGCGCGATCAAGCTCGACGAAACCGACATCTACGCGCCTTCGATGGATGTGGTGCAGCTGCGCGCCCGGGTCGGCATGGTGTTCCAGAAGCCCAATCCGTTCCCCAAGTCGATATACGAGAACATTGCCTATGGCCCGCGCATCCATGGTCTCGCTTCGGGCAAGACCGAGATGGACGCGATCGTGGAGGGCTCGCTGCGCCGGGCCGGGCTGTGGGACGAGGTGAAGGACCGGCTGAGCGAAAGCGGCACCGCCATGTCGGGCGGGCAGCAGCAGCGGCTGTGCATTGCGCGCGCCATCGCCGTGGACCCGGAAGTGATCCTGATGGACGAACCCTGTTCGGCGCTTGACCCGATTGCGACAGCTCGGATCGAGGAGCTGATCGACGATCTTCGTGGCCGCTATGCTATCATCATCGTCACCCACAACATGCAGCAGGCTGCGCGGGTGAGCCAGAAGACCGCCTTTTTCCACCTCGGTTCGATGGTCGAATATGGCGACACCTCGATGATCTTCACCAACCCTTCGGAAGGTCGCACCAAGGATTACATAACCGGCCGCTACGGCTAAAAAGGAACAGTGTTTTGAACGAGTTTTCCGGCCACACCGTCAAATCCTTCGATGAGGACATCGGCCAGCTGCGCGCCATCATCAGCCGCATGGGCGGGCTGTGCGAAGTGCAGATCGATGCCGCCGTGGAGGCGCTGATCACCCGCAACGTGGAAGCCGCCATGCTGGTGGTGCTGGAAGACCAGCGGATCGATGCGCTGGAAGCGGAAGCCGAGGCGCTGGCGGTCCGTATCATCGCACTGAGAGCGCCGATGGCCGATGACCTGCGCGAGATCATCGCAGCGCTGACGATGGCGAGCGTGCTGGAACGTATCGGTGACTATGCCAAGAACATCGCCAAGCGCGCGTCCGCACTCGCCAAGGCGCCGCCGATCGAGCCGGTGGTCATTGTTCCGGAAATGGCGCGCACGGTGGTGAGCATGATCCGCGACGTGCTCGATGCCTTTGTGGACCGGAATGCCAATCTGGCGGCGGCCGTGTGCGAACGCGACCGCACGGTAGATGATTTCTACAACAGCCTGTTCCGCTCGCTCCTCACCTTCATGATGGAAAACCCCCATTACATCACGCCGTCCACCCATCTGCTGTTCGTGGCCAAGAACCTGGAGCGGATCGGCGACCATGCCACTTCCATCGGCGAGATGGTGCACTTTGCGGTAACCGGCCAGCGCCTCGCCGAACGCCTGAAGACCGACGACACGTCCCTGTTGACAGCTGGCGAGCTGTCAACAGGCGCGTTCGCGCCCGATGATGACGAGGAGAACCCGTGATGCGCCCCAAGATCCTGCTGGTCGAGGACGACGCCCATCTTGTTGAACTGGTGAGCTATAATCTGGAAAAAGAGAATTTCGACGTGATCCGGACCGGTGACGGCGAGGAAGCGCTGGTGCTGGCGGAGGAGGAGAAGCCCGATCTGGTGATCCTCGACTGGATGATTGCCAACCTGTCCGGCATCGAGGTGTGCCGGCGGTTGCGGCGGGCTCCCGCCACTGCAAACCTGCCGATCGTGATGCTGACCGCGCGGGCCGAGGAAGCAGACCGGATAAGGGGGCTGGAAACCGGCGCCGATGATTATGTGACCAAGCCGTTCAGCCCGCGCGAGCTGGTGGCGCGCATCCGCGCGCTGCTGCGGCGGCTGCGGCCGGCACTGTCGGGCGGCAACCTCGATTATGCGGGCATCACCATGGATACCTCTGCACACAAGGTCACCCGCGAGGGCCGCACCGTACAGCTGGGGCCCACCGAGTTTCGCCTGCTAAGGCATTTCCTCGAACATCCCGGCCGGGTGTTCAGCCGCGAGCAGCTGCTCGATGCAGTGTGGGGCCGCGATGTCTATGTGGAACAGCGCACGGTCGATGTGCACATTCGCCGGCTCAGAAAGGCCGTGAATGCGGGGCCGGGCGCCGACGAGCTGCCCGATGTCATCCGCACCGTGCGTTCAGCCGGTTATGCGCTCGATGCCGATCCGGTGTCGGCAAAAGTCTGAAAAATCGCTCTTTGCGGCGGACGGCTGGTGGGATAGAGCACGCCCTCATCTGTTCCGAGGGCCTTTTGCGGCATGACCATCAGCTTTGAAAATCGTGTCGCGATCGTTACTGGCGCCGGCGGCGGGCTTGGCCGCGCCTATGCGCTGGAGCTGGCGCGCCGCGGCGCCAAAGTGGTGGTGAACGATCTGGGCGGCGCCCGCGATGGCACTGGAAGCTCGCTTTCGGCAGCACAGGCGGTGGTCGATGAAATCGAGGCGGCGGGCGGCGAAGCCATGGCAAATGGCGCCAGCGTGACCGACGCGGCAGCGGTGGAAAAGATGGTCGGCGTGGTGCGCGAGCACTGGGGCCGGATCGACATCCTCATCAACAACGCCGGAATTTTGCGCGACCGCACCTTCACCAAGATGACACTGGATGATTTCCGCGCCGTGCTCGATGTGCACATGATGGGCAGCGTCATCTGCTCAAAAGCGGTCTGGGAGGTAATGCGCGAGCAGGCCTATGGCCGTATTCTCATGACCACCTCTTCGAACGGGCTTTATGGCTGGTTCGGCCAGGCCAATTACAGCGCTGCCAAGCTGGGCCTTGTGGGGCTGATGAAGACGCTGGCCATCGAAGGCGCCAAATATGATGTGCGGGTGAATGCCGTGGCGCCGGTGGCGGCAACCCGCATGACCGAGGATCTGATGCCGGCGGAATTGCTGGCGAGGCTGGCGCCCGAAACCGTGGTGCCGGCAGCGATCTATCTGGTGAGCCAGGATGCGCCCAATGGCGCCATAATCAACGCCGGGGGCGGCGGTTTCGAACGCTCCTATGTAACGCTTACCCAGGGCATCCATGTGACGCCTGAAGAGATGACGGCCGAAACCGTGGCTGCCCGCTTTGCCGAGATCAGCGACCGCACCGGGGAAATAGTGCCTGAAAACGGCGCCGCCCAGGGCGCGATGGCGCTTGGCGGCAGCCTGTAATCGCCACACGCTGCAACCGGCGCTAAACCGCTTTCAGCAGGCGGCGCTCCAGCGGTGCCAGTACGCCGGCCAGCTCGTGTCCGCGCTTCAGCACCACGCCGCCTTCGCCGTATAATACCCATTCACCCTGCCGCCCGCGTAGCGAGGGGTCCTTGACGATCCGCGCCTCCGGATTTTCCGCCGAACGGCGAAAGCCTGAAAAACTGGCAGTCTTCGCACCCAGGTGGATTGCATAATCACGCCAATGGCCGGCGGCCACCATCCGGCCATAGAGGGACAGGATCCGGTCCAGCTCGGGCCTTGTGAAACTTGTTTGCGCGCCTGCGCCAAGCGGCAGTGGCGTTACCGTCTCCAAAACTCAGCCAGCCTTGCGGGTGCCGGTGCCGGTTTCGCTGGTCAGCGCGTCGAGGCGCGCCCTCAGCGCCTCCATTTCGCAGCGCAGAAGCTCCAGCTTCTGGGTTTCGGGGTCGAACTTTTGGGCGCAGGGGGTGCCATAGGGAATGAACTCGCGTGCCCTTTCGCTCGCCTCCACCGGCACCGGGCGGGCTGGAATGCCGACCATGGTGGCACCGGCCGCCACATCGCGGGTGACCACGGCATTGGCGCCAATCCGCGCGCCTGCCCCCACCGTAATCGGTCCCAGTATCTGCGCTCCCGAGCCGATGATCACGCCGTCTGCCAGTGTCGGGTGGCGTTTGCCGGCGATACCGTTGGCGGGGTCGGTGCCGCCCAATGTCACGCACTGGTAGATGGTCACGTCATGACCGATCTCGGCGGTCTCCCCGATCACTACAAAACCATGATCGATGAAGAAATTCCGCCCGATCCGCGCGCCGGGGTGAATATCGATGGCCGTGAGCAGCCGGCTGACATGGTTGATGATGCGCGCCAGCAGGAACAGCCGCACCCCGAACAGGGCATGGGCCAGACGGTGAAAGCCGAGCGCCCACACACCCGGATAGGTGAGCACCTCCCACCGCGACCGGGGCGCCGGATCGCGGGTCTTTATCGAATCCAGAAAGGCGATCAGCGGCATGCCCTATCTCCGCCCAAACATGGGTGAGAGATAGGGCGCTTTGCCGCCGGCAGCAAGATCAGGCGGCGGCAGGCATGGTCTGCAGGGTGCGCGCCACTGCATGGATCACGGAGGCGATGCGCACCGAAGTCTGAATCTTGTCTGCTGGAAAATCATGCTGCGCCAGCACCTTCTCGTGCGAATCGATGCAGGCTCCGCAGCCGTTGATGGCCGAGACGGCAAGGCAGAACAGCTCGAAATCCATTTTGTCGATGCCCGGCGAGCCGATGACATTCATCCGCAACCGTGCCGGCATGGTCCGGTATTCCGGCCGCGAGGCGAGATGGGTGAAGCGGTAATAGATGTTGTTCATGCCCATCACCGTGGCAGCGGCGCGGGCTGCGTTCAGCCCTTCGGGCGTCAGCTTGCCCTCGGCTTCGGCCTCCACAGCCTCCACCAGCGGCCGGTAGCCACAGGCATGGGCGCAGGCCACCAGCGTGCCCCACTTCTGCTGGTCGCTGAGCAGTTGCTCGGTAACCAGGCTGGAAACGTTGAGCCGCTGGTCCTTGGCATAGTCGGGCAGGGTCTTGGCTAGGTCGGAGAGGGTCATGGGGTGTCCTTGGGTGGAAAGAGCGGGTCATCCGGGCACGGGAGCGGGCAAAGGGGGCGGGCAAAGCCCACCCCCCTCGTCGGACGGCATCGGCGCGAAAGGCGCGCCGACCCGCCGGCCGGCCTTTGACGAGTCTCGCGACAAGCTGCGCTTGTCGCTTGCCGTCATGCGGCCGGGCGCAGCACTTCCTCGCCTTCGCTCCAGTTGCACGGGCAAAGCTCATCGGTCTGCAGTGCATCGAGCACCCGCAGCGTCTCGGCCGGGTTGCGGCCGACGTTGAGGCCATTGACCGTGACATGCTGGATCACATTGTCGGGATCGATGATGAAGGTGGCCCGCAGCGCAACGCCGGCGTCCTTCTCGATGATGCCGAGCGCGTTTGCCAGCTGGTGCTTGTTGTCGGCGAGCCAGGGGAAATCGGCCGCCGCCAGCCGCTCGTCGGACTTGCGCCAGGCGAAGTGCACGAACTCGGTATCGGTGGAGGCGCCGACCAGCACCGCGTCACGGTCTGCAAGGTCGCTGGCCAGATCGCCGTAGCCGATGATTTCGGTCGGGCAGACGAAGGTGAAATCCTTCGGCCAGAAGAACAGAACCTTCCACTTGCCCGGGTATGCCGTGGTGATATCGAGGGTTTCGCCAGCCGGCAGGGCTGCGATGCCCTGCTGGACGGGGATGATGAACGAGGGAACGGTATCGCCAACGGTAAGTGCCATGAATGAGGTCCTTTTACAGGGTTGCAAGGTCGCAGCTTGAAAGATGCAGTTGCTGCTTGCCGCATGCCGCTCTACAAATCCAATCGATATTCTGGATATGACAAATCGAATTTATCGATGACCTTTCTTCCCACATTGAAGCAGCTGCAATATCTTACTGCGCTGCACATACACGGCCACTTCGGCAGGGCCGCCGAAGCGAGCTTCGTGACCCAGAGCACGCTCTCCGCCGGGCTGCGCGAACTGGAGACGCTTCTGGGGGTGCAGCTGGTGGAGCGCAGCCGGCGGGTGGTGCGCTTTACGCCGCTGGGCGAGCGGGTGGTGGAAAAAGCCTATGTCGTGCTGCGTGAGGCCGATGCGCTTGCCGGCCTAACCCGGGCATCGGAGCGTCCGCTCGTTGGCGATCTGCGGCTGGGGGTCATCCCGACCATCGCGCCCTATCTGCTGCCGCGTGTGCTGCCCGGCCTGCGCGCCGCCTGGCCGGAACTGAAGCTGTACCTGCGCGAGGCGATGAGCGGCCAGGCCTGCGAGGAGCTGTCGCGCGGCCAGCTCGATTGCGTGCTGCTGGCGCTGCCATGGGACTGTGGGGCGGTGGAAAACGAGCCGCTGTTCGATGATCCCTTCCATCTGGTGTTCCACCCCGGTGACCGGCGCGACCCGCCGCCGCTGGTGGACCCGGCCAGCATCAGCGATGCCGATCTGCTGCTGCTGGAAGACGGACATTGCCTGAAGGACCAGGCGCTAGCCGTCTGCGGCCGCCCGGAACTGCGCAGCGACCCCAGCCACCGCGGCACCTCGCTGGTCACGCTGGTGCAGATGGTGGCCGGGCGGCTGGGCCAGACGCTGGTGCCGGGACTGGCGATCGATGCCGGCATATTGGAGGGCAGCGGGCTGATCGCGCGTCCGCTGGAAGGCGGTGCCGCGCGCACGCTTGCGCTCGCCTGGCGGTCAGGCAGCCCGCGGGCCGATGAGTTCCGGCTGCTCGCCCATGAACTGACCCGGCTCGCCCTCCCAAATTGATGCGCGCTGGCCAGCACGGATCGTGGTGGTTATGCTTCGGCATGGACTGGGAGAGAGCGGCATGAAGGCTGTGGTGTGCGTGGAACATGGCCCGCCGGAGGCGCTGAAGGTGCAGGACATGCCGATGCCGGTTCCCGGCCCGGGGCAGGTCCGCATCAAGGTCGAGGCTGCCGGCGTCAATTTTCCTGACACGCTGATCATTCAGAATCTCTACCAGTTCAAACCTTCTCTGCCCTTTGTGCCGGGCGGCGAGGCGGCCGGCACCATCGATGCGCTGGGCGAGGGCATGACCGGCTTTTCGCTGGGCGACCGGGTGGTGGCGATGACCGGGCATGGCTGTTTTGCCGAATATCTCATCGCCAACCGGGGCCAGGTGGTGCCGGTGCCGGCGGATATGCCCGCCGATGTCGCTGCTGGCTTCACCATGACCTATGGCACCTCGCACCATGCCCTGAAGCAGCGCGCGCGCCTGCAGCCGGGCGAGACGCTGCTGGTTCTGGGCGCCGCCGGCGGCGTGGGGCTTTCAGCAGTCGAGCTCGGTGTGCTGATGGGCGCCCGTGTTATCGCCGCCGCCTCCACCGATGAAAAGCTGGAGCTTGCCCGCCAATACGGCGCCGAAGCCGGGATAAATTATACGACCGAGGACCTGAAGGAGCGGGTGAAGGCGCTCACCGGCGGCAAGGGGGCGGACGTGATCTATGATCCGGTGGGCGACCGTCTTGCCGAGCCGGCGTTTCGCAGCATCGCCTGGAATGGCCGCTATCTGGTGGTGGGCTTTGCCGGCGGCGCCATCCCGTCGCTGCCGCTCAACCTGCCGCTTATCAAGGGTGCCAGTATCGTTGGAGTGTTCTGGGGCGCCTTCACCCAGGCGGAGGCACCGTTGCACCGCGAGAACATGGCCGAGCTGCTGGCCTGGTACCGGGAGGGACGGCTGAAACCGCTGGTCTCCCGCCATTTCAGCCTTGAGGAAGGGCCGCAGGCGATCCGCTGGATGATGGACCGCAAGGCCACCGGCAAGGTCATCCTGACAGTCTGAAGGAGACACGATCATGGCGCTGCGCCAGACCTACCCGCTCTATGTCGCCAACAAGGCGGAGCAACCCAACACCGACCT
>JBBQIP010000048.1:0-14873 GCA_038325045.1 Sphingomonadales bacterium | reverse complement strand
GCGCATGAATGGCGCGGGTGGTATCGGTCCACATCGTTGATCCCTCGGAAAGTTCTTCGCAAAACCTCCTGAACCAACGATGCGTCAGCGCGTCAAGCGCAACAGACTGATATCACTCAACTTACTTTTGGGTCAGCCTCTAAGTCATTCAAAAACGAGACGGAACGGGAGGGATTCGAACCCTGCGCGCAGGCGCGCTCTTTTGTTTGGTCGAGGGTTCGACGGTGCGGCCATCGATATGGCGGAACGGGAGGGATTCGAACCCTCGAGGAGCTTTCACCCCTACACACTTTCCAGGCGTGCGCCTTCGACCACTCGGCCACCGTTCCGCGCCCGTGGGCCAAAGCCTTTGGGATGGTGGCGGATAGACGCGCACAGCGGCGCTGGCAAGCGAAGGCGGCGCCGGTTGCCCGGCGCCGCCCGTTTTTTCGACCGCGAAATTGTGCGGCCGAACCGCTTGCTCGGCTTACCGCAGCAGCTGCAGCACCTGCTGGCCGGCCTGGTTGGCCTGTGCCAGCATGGCCTGAGCAGCCTGGCCGAGCACCTGCGAACGCGACAATGCGGTCGTTTCAGCCGCAAAATCGGCATCGGTGATGCGCGACCGCGACGCTGTCAGGTTGTTCGAGTTCGACTCGATGTTGAGCAGCGTTGCCTCAAGCCGGTTCTGCGCCGCACCAAGGTTGGCACGGTCGAGGTTGACCGTCTTCAGCGCCTCGTCGATGGCGGTGAGCGCCGAGGATGCCCCCGACTGGGTGCTGATATCGAGCGCGCCGATCTTCAGGCCACCATCATCGGCACCGAAGCTGTTCTGCTCGAAACCGAGGTTGGTGAAGTTCGACGTGGCCCCGAAGCCCAGGCTGCCGGCATCGACCGCGATCGAGTTCGCCGAATTGAGGCGGACGGTCGCATAGGCGGTCTCAGCACCGGCTGCGGTTGCTGCCACCGTATAGGCGGTGCCGGCATCCTTCAGCGTGACCCCGCCAAGGCCGAGTTCGGCCGAGGTGGCGGTGCCGGTGTTGGCGATGCTGACGTTGCGGCCATCGGCTGCGGTCAGGTCGAGCCCGCCCTGGCCGTTGTCCCGCGCAACCACGCCGGTCATCCCGGAGAAGCTGTTGATCGCGGTGGTCACTTTCTCACGCCGTGCCTGCGCCGTATCGGTCGCCACCAGCCCCTCGACATCGATGGAGACACCGTTGATGTTGAGCTGGGCGGCGCCGCCAAGGGTTGTGGCCGTGGTGGTGGAAGCCAGTGTCAGCGAATTGGCCGAGGCGGTAACCCCGGTCTGCTCGGACGAGGCGTTGATCGCGGCTGCAATCGCGATGGCGCTGCCGGATTTCACCGAGGAGGCGGCGATGGTCGACGATACCGTATCGTCGGCCGCAACCGCGCCGCGGATCGACACCCCGTTCAACGACAGGTCGCCGTTGTTCAGGCTGCGTGCGGTCAGGGCATCGGTTGCCACGGCGCGCGCATCGCTGCTCACGGTGGAGACACCGCGTTCAAACGTACCGGCGGCAAAGCCCGAGCGGCTGAGACGCGCCGTTGCGCTGTCCGAAGTGGCGATGCTGATCGAGCTGCCATTTTCAGCAACAAGCGACACGGTGCCGGACTGGGCGCCGATCTTGAGGCCGGTCTGGGCTGCGGTGAGCGTGGCAAGGTCCACGATCACGTTGCGGCCGTCGGCGGCTTCGAGGCGGATACCACCGTTGTTGTCGGAGGTATCGATTGCGGTCACGCCGGTCTGGCCAGCAATGGCGTTGATCGCGGCCACCACCAGTTCGCGGCTTTCCGCTGCATTGGCCGTGGTGCTGATCGAGGCGGTGGTGACGCCGTTGATGGTCACCGTACCAGTGGCGGCGCCGGCGGTCATCGCCGAGCCGGTGACCACGGTCTTGCCCACTTCCGCACGCACGCCGGTTTCGGCCGTGGAGCGGTTGATGGCGGCCGCCTTGGCGAGCGCCGACCCGGCCTTTTCAGCTGACGACAGATTGTCGTCGCTGGCCAGGCTGGAGCCGATGGTGACGCCGTTGATGACCAGATCGCCCGCCTGCAGTGACTGGTTGGCGGTGAGGTTGGCAGCGGTCGCCTCGAAAGCGCCGGTGCCGGTCAGCGCCGGGGTACGGCCGGTGCCCAGTTCGCCGGCACGTGCCGAGCCGATCTTGAGGGCCACGGTTTCACCCGCGCGGCTCCCCGTCTGCAGCAGCAAGGTCTTGGCAGAGCCATCAAGCAGCGCGATGCCGTTGAAGTTGGTGCGGGTGGCGACCGTGTCGATCTCATCGATCAGCTGCTTCACTTCCACCTGCAGAGCCTGCCGGTCGGACGCGCTGTAGATGCCGTTGGCAGACTGGACCGCCAGTTCGCGCATCCGCTGCAACGAATTGGTGACCGACGACATGGCGCTTTCCGCCGTCTGCGCCAGGCTGATGCCATCCTGGGCGTTGCGCGAGGCAACCATCAGGCCGCGCAGCTCGGCAGTCATGCGCTGCGAAATGGCGAGGCCGGCGGCATCGTCCTTCGCCGAGTTGATGCGAAGCCCGGACGAAAGGCGCTCCATTGCCGTCATCAGGCTCTTGTTGGCGACGCGCTGGCCCGACTGGGCAGTGAGCGCCGAGATGTTGGTGTTGATCACAGTCATGGTCTCTAACTCCTGTTTCGGTTCCCCGGGCTCCGTGAACAACCACGGGGCGCCGTGCACCAAGAAGCGGCGGCAGCGCGAATTGCTTAATTTTTACGAGCGGGCGACTATGCACAGATGAATACTGAAACCCGCCAACCCGTTGAGCTTGAAGGCTGGCGGCTGCCCATATTGCACCAGGACCGGGACCTGCTGATCCTCGACAAGCCGGCCGGCCTTGCCGTCCATCCGGGGCCGAAAACGCCTGTCTCGCTGGAAGGGCTGCTGCCGGCGCTGGCCCGCTCGCTGTCCCTGCGGCGGCTGCCCACCCCCATGCACCGGCTGGACCGGGACACTTCCGGCTGCCTGGTTCTGGCGCTCAGCGTGCCGGCCCGGCGTGCGCTTGCGGCACTGTTCGAGGGGCGCGCGGTGCAGAAGACCTATTGGGCGATCCTGAGCCAGCTTCCGCAAGCGGACCATGGGCTGGTGGATGCACCGCTCGCCAAATATTCCACAAAGGCCGAGGGCTGGCGGATGCTGGTCGACCCCGCCGGCCGGCCGGCGCAAACCCGCTGGAGGGTGCTCGACCGGGCAGCGCGGCTGGTCGAGATGGAGCCGTTGACCGGGCGCACCCACCAGCTGCGCGTCCATGCAGGGCTGATCGGCGGCGCCATCGAGGGCGACCCGGTATATGGCACCGCCGGCGGCGGCGGCATGCGCCTGCACGCGCGAAAACTGGTGCTGCCCTTGCAACCGGAATCACCGGTTTGCGCAGTTGCGCCGCTGCCGCCCGATTGGCCGGCGAATTTCCTTAATAGTGTATGAAGATTGCTGGCGCATCCGCAGGGGACGTGTCATAAATCGAAAGCGGTCGGACGGGCCTGATGATGGGCCGTTTGCCGTAGCCGTTTATGAAACCAGCCCGTTGACCGGAAATGAAACCGCACGGGAGCAACCGCCGGGAGCGACGGATGAGCATCGGAACGGTCGAGGATGTCGGGCTGCGCGGTGCGGTGCTACGTCTGGACCCGGAAGCGATAGAAGCGCTGAACGATGCCGCCGATCCGGCGACCGAACTGGCTGGCACGGTCGGCTCCCAGATCAAGCTGCGGGTGCACGGCCTCTGGCTGATCGGGAGCATCCGCTCCACCCGGGCAGCCGGCGATGGCAGCGGGCAGATCCTTGCCGATGTGGACTTGCTGGGCGAGGGCGACATCGGCCTGGCCGACCGGCTTATGGACTTCCGGAACGGGCTCACCCGCTACCCGCGGCCGGGCGATCTGGTGGAGCCGGTCACCAGCGACGATCTGGCCGGCCTGTTTGCCAACCGGGGCCATGCCAGCATCGGGATCGGCATTGTCTATCCCAGCAGCCGGGTGCGGGCCTCGTTCAACGTCGATGCGCTGCTGGCCCGGCATTTCGCGCTGCTCGGCTCCACCGGCTCGGGCAAATCGACCGCCGCCGCGCTGATCGTGCACCGGGTGCTGGAGACGATGCCGCATGCGCGCGTGGTCTTCATCGATCCGCATGGGGAATATGCGCGCGCCTTTGAAGACAAGAGCGAGATACTGAACGTCGAATCGCTGGCGCTGCCCTGGTGGCTGATGAACCTCGAGGAACATTGCGAGGTGTTCGTGACCAGCGAAGGCAATGAGCGCGAGCAGAGCCGGGCGATCATGGCCAAATGCCTGGCCGATGCGCGCTCGAAAAGCGTGCTCGCCGGTGCCTACCGCGATCTCACGGTCGATACGCCGGTGCCCTATCTGATGTCGGACCTGCTGTCGGGGCTGCAAACACTGATGGGCAAGCTCGACAACAACAGCGAGGTGGGCCGCTATGTGCGGCTGAAGAACCGCATCGAGGAAGTGCTGCGCGACAGCCGCTACAGCTTCATGTTCAACCAGAGGTTGATCGTCGACACCATGCGTCCGTTCCTCACCCGCCTGCTCCGGCTGGGCCGCGACGGCAAGCCGGTGTCGATCATCGACCTTTCGGGGGTTCCTTCCGATATCGTGGCAGTGGTGGTGGCGGTGGTTTCACGGATCATCATGGACCATGCCATCTGGTCGCGCGGTGAAACCCAGCAGCCGATACTGCTCGTGTGCGAGGAGGCGCACCGCTATGTACCCGCCGAGCGCGATACCAAATTCGAAGCTGTTCGGCGGAGCCTTGAGCGCATTGCCAAGGAGGGCCGCAAATACGGGGTCTCGCTGGGGCTGATTAGCCAGCGACCGTCGGACATTGCCGAGGGCGCACTGTCGCAATGCGGCACCATCATCGCCATGCGGCTGAACAACGAGCGCGATCAGGCGTGTGTGGGAAATGCCATGTCCGAAGGCGGTCGCGGCTTTCTGGATGGCATTGCCTCGCTCCGGCAGGGCGAGTGCATCGTCTCCGGCGAAGGGATTGCACTGCCGGCCCGGGTGCAGCTCGACCTGCAGCCCGCCGCCCAGCGGCCCCGCTCGGAAGACCCCTCGTTCAGCCAGCTATGGTCCGAACCATGGGACGGCGCAGCCACCCTCGATCGCACCATCCACCGCTGGCGGGCGCAGAGCGAAACGCCGCCGCTGGACACCGGCGAAGTGCAGGATCCGCTGGTAAGACGGACCCCCGGTCTGTTCCTCGACCGGACCGGCTGAGTCGCAGCTGTTCAGGGCTTTTGTGCCACCGCCTCCAGCGCCTCGGCGTTGAACAGCACCGGCTTCCAGCGTTCCTCGGCAAACAGCGCCGCCTGGTCGTTGTAATGGACCGAGCGGGTTAGCAGCGTGGCGGCACCGAACTGGTGGATGCTCTCCGACCGCACCGCGCCGCCCTTGGGCCATTCTATCAGCATGATGAAACCATCGCCGTTGAAGCCCTCGCGCTTGCCGTCGGCGGCCTGGCGGCCATAAATGGCGCGCAGCGCGTCCGGCCCGCCGAATACCGGCAGATCGACCTTGCCACGCCGAAGCCTGAGCATGCTGGTCAGCGGCGGATCGAGCCGGCCATAGACGGTTTCCAGCTCCGCCACGCTCAGTGCCAGCTCGGGCGCGGGGTCGGGCAGCAGCGATCCGGTGATTGCCGAGCGTGCGGCGCGCATGAGCAGCGAGAACGCCAGCGCATCGGCCTCCCCCTTGCCGTCCAGCGTCCAGTCCCAGCGCGCCAGCAGCGCCTGGGCGGCGGCCTGCTGCGGCTTGCCGCTGGTATCGACCGCGAGGATCTTCGTCAGCCATTTGCCCGCCCAGCTGTCCCGCTCATAGCCCTTGTCGAACTTGATACGCAGCAGCGCCTCGCGGCTGATCGGCCCGTTCACGCCCGCGAAAAGCCGCTGATAGCGTAACGCCCGGTTGGTCACATTGGTCTCTATCCCCCATTGTTCGGGAAATTGCTCGGGCTTCAGCTCGTCTGCCGGTGCGGTGGAAAGAAAGGGCGTGTTGTTGCTGTTGCCCACCCAGCCCGCGGCCGGATCGATCACCATGGGGATGGCCGCATAGGGCACATAGCTGGTCCACAGCGTTTTCGAGGTGTTGCCGGGCAATATGCCCTTCCAGTCATAGCCCGGCGCGCGCTCGGGAAAGCGGGCATTGTAGATCATCGCGACCCGGCCGGTTTCATCGGCATAGACAAAATTGGTGCCGGCAACGCCCTGGATGGCCATTGCCTGCTGCCATTCGGCAAAGTTGCGCGCCTTGTTGAGCCGGTAATATTGCTCGATCTGCCGAGGGTCGCCAAAGCCGGCATAGCGCACCGCAAACCAGCCGGACGCGTTGCGGATGACCGGCCCGTGCACCGAATAATAGAAGGTCCGCGGCACCGGCAGCACCAGCGGGCCGAACTTCACATGCAGCCACACCCGGCGCTTTTCGAGCGGTTTCCAGGCGCCGTCGAGCCGGTACCGGGTGCCCGCCTCGTCCACCTCAAGCTTGTACACATCCACCAAATCGGGCTTGTTGACCGTGTTGGCCCAGCCAAGGTGCCGGTTGTGGCCAAGCAGCGGAAACGGGCTGCCCGGAAACAGCGCACCGGCAAAATCCCAGCCCTCATCGGAATGCACCACCAGCTCCCACCAGCTCACCCCGCCTTCCCAGGGCTGGTGCGAATTGACGATCAGCCGTGTGGTGGCATCGTCCGAGCGCGCCGCGCTCACCGCAAAGGCGTTGGAGCCGCGTTCCTCCGCCGGGCTTGAATCGCGCGGTACCGGCTTGCCTTCGACCAGCGGGCCGATGGCGCGGTCCAGCCCGATGAAGAACGGCGAGCGCAGCAGGAAGCCGGCCACGATGTCCTGCCCATTGACCGGGAACAGCCCGCGCAGCCGCAGCGCAGAAGGGTGGGTGCGGGCATATTCGTTCAGCCCGCGCGCATAGCCCTCCACGATCGCCCGCGCTGCCGGCGAAAGCTGGCTGTAGCTCGCGGCCGCCGCTTCATTGGGGCGGAGCAGCGCGCGCGCGAAATCGAGCTTGGCGCCGTCTTCGCCAGTGATTGCGCCGGCACGGCCGCGCACCGCCGCCAGCACTTCCTCGATATTGCCGAAATCATCTTCGGCATGGGCAAGTGCTATCCCATAGGCCACATCGGCATCGGTTTTGCCGAAGATATGCGGCACCCCGAAACTGTCGCGCACGATCCGGCTCTGGTGCTCGACCATGGGATCGGCCGTGGAGGCGGTTGCAAACAGATTGTCCCAGCTGGCCAGGCCGACAAGAAGCGTTGCGAGCGCCGCCGCAAATACGGCGAGGCCGCTTACCCATTTCGACATTCTTGCAAGGCTCCCTGCCCCTGTGGCTGCCCCTTTGGCTGGCGCACGCTATTGGCCCTGCCATCTGCTGGCAATCACCTTGCTCCCGAGCCTTGGGCTCAGGCCGCCATTTCGGCTGTCGGCACACGGATTTCGGTAAGCGCTGCCAGAAACTGGTCACAGGCATGGTCCCAGCTGAAGCGGGCGCCAAACGCCGCACAGTCCGCCCGGTCGGCGCCAAGTGCCGCCTGCATCGCGGCGCCCAGATCATCGCCCACCGCACCCACCGGGCGCCCGTTCAGCCCGGCCCGGCCTTCGGCGCCGTAGCCTATCCGGCCCAGGCCATCCTCGCCCAGAATGTCGAGCGGGCCGGGCACCGGATAGCCGGCGACCGGCGTGCCGCACGCCAGCGCCTCGATGATCACCAGCCCGAAAGTGTCGGTGCGGCTGGGAAAGGCGAGCACATCGGCCCCGGCATAGGCGCTGGCCAGCCCCTCCCCCTGCAGGGCGCCCAGAAAATGCGCCTGGGGGTAGCGGGCCTGCAGCTCGGCCCGCGCCGGGCCATCGCCCACCACCACCTTGGTGCCGGCAAAATCCGCCTGCAAAAACGCCTCGATATTCTTCTCCACCGCAACCCTTCCCACATGGAGCGCCACCGGCTGCGGCAGGCTGGCAATGGCGGGGTGGGCAGGCCGGTCGGGCGTGAACAGCTTCAGGTCCACGCCGCGCGTCCAGGGGCGGGTATTGGCCAGCCCGTGGCTCGCCAGCTCGTCTGCCAGCCGCGGGGTCGCCACCAGCACATGCGCGGCCTTGCTGTGAAAGCGCACCAGCAGCCGCCAGACCAGCGCCGGCGACAGGCCGGTGCGCGCCGCCACATAATCCGGAAAGCGGGTGTGGAAGCTGGTGGTGAAGGCAACCCCGTGGCGCAGGCACCAGCCGCGCGCCAGCCAGCCGAGCGGACCTTCGGTGGCGATGTGCACTGCATCGGGCGCGAAACCGGCAATCGCTGCTGCCACCTTGCGACGGGTAGTAAGCGCCAAGCGGATTTCCGTGTAGCTCGGCATGGCTACCGACCGAAACCGGTCCGGGCTGATGACCTGCACATGGTGGCCGCGCGAGGTGGCGATATCCATGACGGTCGAAAGGGTTCGCACCACGCCGTTGACCTGCGGTGCCCAGGCGTCGGTTACCAGCGTGATCCGCATCAGGCCGGCACCGGCTTCAGTTTGGGAGGGGCCGCAGGGGCTGCGGGCAGATCTGTCGGCGGGGCGGCCATGCGGTGCAGCGCGGCCGCGCGCGCCGCCCAGTCGAGAATCTCTATCCGCCCGTCGTGATGCTCCACCAGCGCGGTGCAGCTCTCCACCCAGTCGCCGTCGTTCATATAGGTGATGCCGTCGAAATCGCGGATTTCGGCCGAATGGATATGGCCGCACACCACCCCGTCCACGCCCCGTTCGCGCGCTGCCCTGGCCACGGTTTCCTCGAAGCGGGAAATGAAGGAGACGGCGTTCTTCACCCGCTTTTTCACATGCGCCGACATCGACCAATAAGGCAGGCCAAAGCGGCGGCGCACCCGGTTCACCCATACATTGGCGCGCAGAAGTACCGAATAGCCAATGTCGCCCAGAAACGCGAGCCAGCGCGCATACAGCACGATGCCGTCGAATTCATCGCCGTGCAGCACCAGAAACCGGCGGCCATCGAGCGTTTCATGAATGGCCTCGGGCATCACCTCAACCCCGCCGAATGCCAGCTGGGTGAAGTCGCGAAGCCCCTCGTCATGGTTGCCGGGAATGTAGACGACCCGGGTGCCCTTGTTGGCGAGCTTCAACACCCGGCGCACCACATCATTGTGCCGCTGCGGCCAGTACCAGCCCCGCTTCAGCCGCCAGCCATCGATAATATCGCCAACCAGATAGAGAGTATCGGGCTTCACCGAGCACAGGAAATCATGGAGCAGCTCGGCATTGCAGCCGGCGGTGCCCAGATGCGTATCGGAAATCCAGACCGTGCGGAGCTTTATCTTGCCGCGCGGGGTAAGCTCTTCTTCATCCTGCCAATGTTTCTTGAAGCTGGCGGGGCGTAATGGCCTGGCGGCAGCCGGGGCAGCTGGAGCGCGGCTCCGCGCCAGTAAATCGCGCGGATCGCTGCCGGGGTATGGAAGGCTCGCCATGACTGCGCCTTTTATCGCCTCGAATGCGGCTCCCTCTACATCTGGTATGTGACAAACGGGCGACGTGCGAAATCTTTAGCGTTTCAGCCAAAACGCTGCGCGGCCTTATCAGCATATTGTGGCTGCTCAGTTGTTGTAGGCGCGCTCGCCGTGCTCGCCGAGGTCCAGCCCCTCACGCTCGATCTCAGGGGTTACCCTGAGCCCGGTCACCAGCCGCGCCGCAAACAAGGCGACCAGAGTGCCGATGCTGGCCCAGCCGATAGTGGCAACCGACGCCAGCAGCTGCACGACCAGCTGGGGGGCCATTTCATACTCCGCTCCCCCCGGCCCGCCGAGCGCCGGCGAATAGACAATCGCAGTACCCAGCGCGCCAACCACGCCGCCAACGCCGTGGATGCCGAATGCATCGAGCGCATCATCAAAGCCGAGGCGCGGTTTCAATACAGAGACAAACAGCCAGCATACCGCCGAGGCTACAAAACCGAGCAATATGGCCCCGAACGGCCCGCTGTTGCCGGCAGCGGGCGTTACCGCGACCAGCCCGGCAATGATGCCCGAAGCCAGCCCCAGCGAAGACGCCTTGTGCCCGGCCAGCCGCTCGACCAGCATCCAGCCCAGACCGGCGGCGGCAGTGGCCACCAGCGTGTTGATCATGGCCAGCGCCGCCGAGCCATTGGCCTCCAGCGCCGAGCCGGCATTAAAGCCGAACCAGCCGACCCACAGCAGACCGGTCCCGACCATGGTGAGGGTGAGCGAGTGTGGCGCCATCGAATCCCTGCCAAAGCCGATGCGCTTGCCCAGCACCATGGCAGCGACCAGTGCCGAGAAGCCGGCATTGATGTGCACCACGGTGCCGCCGGCAAAGTCGAGCGCGCCCATTTCGAAGAACAGCCCGCCTGCGGCCCATACCATGTGCGCAATGGGCAGATAGACGATGCTGAGCCAAACGAGCGTGAACACCATCACCGCGCTGAACTTGATCCGCTCCACCACCGAGCCGAGCACGAGCGACACCGCGATTGCAGCAAAGGTCATCTGAAAGGCGATGAACACATATTCGGGAATGACCACGCCCTTGGTGAAGGTATCCACGGTCGATTCCGGCGTGACGCTGTAGAGAAACGCCTTGCCGCCGCTGGCGATGAACGGCTTCAACGCCTCGGTCGCTTCCGGCCCGAAGGCGAAGCTATAGCCATAAATCACCCACAGCAGCATTGCGAAGCAGGTGGCGGCGCCGATCTGGGTCATGGTCGAGAGCATGTTCTTGGCGCGGGCGAGCCCGCCATAGAAAAGCTGCAAGCCAGGCAGGATCATCAGCAGCACCAGCACCGTCGCCAGCATCATGAAGGCGGTATCGCCCTTGTCCGGGATCGGCACTGCCACCTCGGCGGCTTGTGCAAACACGGGAGCGCTGGCCAGAATGGCACCCGCAAACAGCCCTGCAATCGCCTGCACCTTCAATGTCCGTACCCCCCGGCTTTCCCTTTGATACGGCGCTGCAATGCACAGCCCGTGCCAAAGGTGCGGTGCAACATGGCGAAGCCGGGCCGCTCGCGCAAGCCAGTGCGTATTGCCCAAAAATTGCGCAGCTGCCTAAACAGGCGCTGCCCGGGTCATGGGCGATGATGCCCAGCCCATCTTTATTGCAACCAACGTCCTGGCCACCGGACGTATCCATTTGCAGCCGGCCTGCACCAGAGGCCGATTTGGCGGCCACGAACCCGTTGCGCTCCGTCCTTGCCGCCTCATGGCGCGATCAGGCAGCCCCCTCGCAAGCCGCTTGCCGGCGCCGGGCCGCTCGCGTAACGCTGGCGCCGCGACAGGTTCCCCCAAAGGGATCAAAAGGGAACCCGGAAGCAGGCGGCAATGCGTGTAATCCGGGGCTGTGCCCGCAACTGTGACCGGCGAGCGGTCGCTCCATATGCCACTGGCTTCGGCTGGGAAGGCGGAGCGGCAGCATTGACCCGGGAGCCAGGAGACCTGCCTGTCGCGGTCGGTCCTTCAGGCGGACGGGGTTTTCCGCATGATCGAGGTTCGCCTCGCGTGACGACATCGAAGGAGGTGGCGCACGATGACGGCTGCAAACAACACGGGGCTTCCTGCCCCCCGGCGTCTTTCGCGCACTGCCTCCGCATGTCCTGCAAGGAGGCCTTATGCCGCGTTTTCAATATGTTTCTCCAATCCCCATCCTTTCGCTCACGCTTTTTGGCGCAGCACTTCCGGCGCGAGCCGAACAGCCTCTGGATACCATCATCGTCACCGCCAACCGTTCTGCCCAGCCGCTTGAGCGGGTCGGCCAGCAGGTGACGCTGCTGGACGGTGCCGAACTCCAGCGCCGGCAGGTGGCCAATGTGCTTGATCTGCTGCGCACCGTCCCCGGCGTTTCGGTGGCGCGCAATGGCGGGCCGGGCGGGGTGGCGGGCGTGTTCATCCGCGGTGCGGAAAGCGACCAGACCGTAGCGCTTGTGGACGGGGTGAAGCTGAACGATCCGGCGGCACCGGGCGTCGGCTTCAACTTCGGCAATTTGCTCATCGGCAACATCGAGCGGATCGAGGTGCTGCGCGGGCCTTCCTCGGTGCTCTGGGGCAGCCAGGCGATCGGCGGCGTGGTCAACATGATCACCCGCGCCCCCACCGAGACGCTCGCCTTCAATGCGCGCGGGGAATATGGCTACCGCAACACCGGCCAGCTGGTCGGCAACATGTCGGGCAAGGCCGGGCCGCTATCTGCCAGCATTGGCGGCGGCTGGTTCCGGACAGACGGAATTTCGGCCTTTTCCGAAGCACGCGGCGGCCGGGAAGGCGATGGTTTCGAGAGTTTCGGCGCCAATGCAAACCTCAACCTCGCCCTTTCGGACGCGATATCGCTCGATGCACGCGGCTGGCTTGCTTCGAGTGAAAACGGGCAGGATGGTTTTCCGCCGCCCAGTTTCAGCCTGGCCGATACCGCCGATATCACCCGCACACGCGAGCTGGTCGGCTATACCGGGCTTAACGTGGCGCTGTTTGAGGGCGCATTTCGCAACCGCCTGGGCTTTGCGATCACCGATATCCGCCGCCGCAACCTCACGCCCGATGCCCTGAGCTTCGCCGCCGATGGCCGCAACGAGCGGCTGGAATATCAGGGCATCCTCGATTTCGCGCAGGGCTGGCAGGCGACCACCGGGCTGGAGCGCGAGACCTCGCGGCTTGGCACCAGCAGCTTCGGCAGCGCGCCCGACCGTGCGGGTGCGCAGATCGACAGCCTTTATGCCCAGCTGCTCGGCACCCCGGTGCGCGGCTTCACGCTCACCGCCGGCGTGCGCCACGACAGCCACAGCCGCTTTGGCGGCGCAACCACGCTGGCGGGCAGCGGCGTGCTCAAGCTGCTGCAAGGCACGCTGCTGCGCGCCAGCTATTCCGAAGGCTTCAAGGCGCCGTCGCTGTTCCAGCTGTTCAGCAATTTCGGCAATCAGACCCTGCGCCCCGAGCGTTCGCAGGGCTGGGACATCGGGCTGAACACCCGAACGGCTGATGGGAAGCTGGAGGCCAGCGCCACTTGGTTCCAGCGGCTGAGCACCGATCTCATCGATTTCGTGTCCTGCCCGGTGCCGCGCACCGGCTTTTGCACCGACCGGCCGTTCGGCACCTATGACAATGTGCTCCGGGCCAGATCACGCGGTGTGGAACTTGGGCTGGCGCTGCGGCCCACAGAAGCGCTCAGCGTTCAGGCCAATTACACCTGGCTCGATGCCCGCAACCGCGCCGCCGGCACGGCCCTTTTCGGCCGGCGGCTGGCGCGCCGGCCCGAGCATAGCGCCAATTTGCTGGCAGACTGGCGCTGGCGAGGCGGCTTCAGCGCCGGGGCCACGTTCAGCTTGGTCGGAGAGCGGTTCGACAATGCCGCCAACACCCGCCGGCTGGAGAGCTATGTGCTGGCCGATCTGCGCGCGGCCCTGCCGCTTTCCCGGCAGGTCGAACTCTATGGCCGAATCGAGAACCTGTTAGGCGCCCGCTATGAAACCGCCACCGGCTATGGGCAGCCCGGCCGCGCCGGCTATATCGGCGTGCGCGTGCAGCGGTGAGGCTGGCGTTCGCCTCGTTGCTCGCGTGCGCGCTTGCCGGTCCGGTGGCCGCAGGCCCGCGCATCGTCTCCACCAACCCCTGTGTGGATGCGATCCTGCGCGAGGTGGCGGCGCCCGGGCAGGTTGCGGGGATCAGCCGCTATTCGCACGACCCGGCCGCCACCTCGGTGCCGCTGGAATGGGCGAACCATATCCCCGCAACCGGCGGCAGTGCGGAGGAGGTGATGGCGCTGGCACCGCAGCTGGTGATCACCGGCGGCCATGTCTCGCCTGCAACGCTTGCCACCTTGCGGCGGCTGGGGGTGGCGGTGCTGCCCATCGGGGTGCCCGACAGCGTGGCGCAGAGCCGGGCGCAGATCCTCCGCATCGCCGCCGCCGCCGGGCAACCGGCGCGCGGGCGGGCGCTGGTCGCGCGGATAGACCGGGCCATTGCAGCCGCGCGGCCGGCGATGGCAGCGCGGCCGCAGGCGCTTGTCTGGGCCGGCGGCGGGCTGGTGCCGGGGCGCGGCACGCTGGTCGATGAACTGTTGCAGCTGAGCGGCTTTGCCAACCAGAGCGCCACGCTCGGCCTTGAACGCTGGGACCGGCTGGCGCTGGAGCCGCTCATCGCCCGGCCGCCGCAGGTGCTGCTGGCGGCCGGACCACAGGCTGCCGACCGGCTGCTCGGCCACCCCGCGCTTGCCGGGCTGGCGACACGAATTCCGGTGCGGCGCTTCGAAAGCAAGCTGCTGTTCTGCGGCGGCCCCACGATCATCCCGGCAATCGAAAGGCTTGCCGCGATCAGGGCTTCGCTATGAGCGGCCGCCGGCTGTCCCTGCTGGCAGCTGCGCTCGTGCTGGCGCTGCTGCTCTCCATCGGCAGCGGTCCGGTGGCGCTGCCGGTCACCGCCTGGGCGCCGGCCGATCCGCGCTGGCTCATCCTTACCGAGCTGCGGCTGCCGCGCACGCTGCTGGCAGCGCTGGTCGGTGGTGGCCTCGGCCTCGCAGGCGCTGCAATGCAGGGCTATCTGCGCAACCCGCTGGCCGATCCCGGGCTGTTCGGAGTCTCGGCAAGTGCAGCGCTGGGCGCGGTGCTGTCGATGTTTCTGGGGGCAGCGTCCGCGCTGCTGCTGCCGGCCTTTGCACTCGCCGGTGCGGTAATCGCCATGGCGCTGCTGGCGCTCCTGGTGGGCCGCTCGGGCAGCATCATCCTGTTCACACTGGCAGGTGTCATGCTCTCGAGCGTGGCAGGCTCGCTCACCGCATTGGTCATCAGCCTCGCCCCCACGCCCTTTGCCACGGCGGAGATCGTCACCTGGCTGATGGGTGC
>JBBQIP010000047.1:0-14968 GCA_038325045.1 Sphingomonadales bacterium | reverse complement strand
ACCGAATCGGCCGAACTCGAAAAGAAGTTCTGGACTGCAACGGATCTCAAGACCGGCGCCGCGAAGCTCGACAAGAATTCGCCGTTCCGCCAGATCGTCGATGATGGCCTGCGCGCTGCCGACCATCATGAAGGCCGGCTGACCGACAAGATCGACCAGCATGAGTGGGTGACGATGGCCCTCAACCGTTCGAACTCGCTCATCGGCAGCAAGCTGCAGTCGGGCCTTTCGTTCCTCGCCTCGGTCGGTTCGACTTCGCCATTCATCGGCCTGTTCGGCACCGTGGTCGGCATCTACCGCGCTCTCATCAACATCGGCCTCGCCGGTCAGGCCTCGATCGACAAGGTTGCCGGCCCGGTGGGTGAAGCTCTCATCATGACCGCGCTCGGCCTTGCCGTCGCAGTGCCTGCGGTGCTCGGCTACAACTGGCTGATCAAGCGCAACAAGGACGTGACCGAGAAGCTGAACAACTTCGTGGCCGATGTACACGGCGCCCTGGTGTCCGGTGCGCGGGTTACCCCGAGCATGCCGATGGCAGCAGCAGCTCCCAAGCCGGTCGTCAAGTAAGCCGGTAGGCAGGAAGGGGTTCAGCCCATGTCCATGAGTGTTGGCGATCCTTCGGCAGATGCTGAAAACGCCCCGATGAACGAGATCAACACGACGCCGCTCGTCGACGTCATGTTGGTTCTCCTGATCATCTTCCTGATCACCGTGCCGGTGGCGATCCAGACCGTGCCGCTCACGCTGCCGACGGTGACCAACCTGCCGACGACGACGAAGCCCGAGAATGTGCTGCTTTCGGTGGACGCGAACTGCGACACCTATTGGGGCCAGACCAAGGTGGAGACGAAGCAGGAGTTGCTCGACCGCGGTGTGAAGGCGCTGAAGGACGAGATTGCTCGTCAGGAAGCGCTTGGCGGCAAGATCGAGCTGCCTGAGGTGCACATCCGCGGTGACAAGGACATGGAGTATCGCTGCGTTGGTGGGGTTATCTTCACCATGCAGCGGGCCGGCTTCCTGAAGATCGGCTTCATTTCCGAGCCGGTTGCCGGGTTTGTGACCCGCTAGCATCTATCCGGCTGTCGGCGGCGCTGCGCCGCTGACAGCCCCGCGGCCGGGCGCGGTTCCCCACCCGGACCTTTTTACGGAGATACTGGCATGGCTATTTCAATGGGTGGCGGCGGCGGTGGCGATGGCGCCATGGGCGAAATGAACACCACGCCGCTGATCGACGTTATGTTGGTGCTGTTGATCATGTTCATCATCACCATCCCGGTGCAGACCCATGCCGTGAAGCTGGATCTGCCGCCGCCGAACAACGCCCCGACCAATGTCGACCCGGTCTTCAATCAGGTGGATATCGACTTCCTTTCGAACATCTACTGGAACAAGCAGGAAGTCGATCTGCCGACCCTGCGCAGCTACATGCGCCAGGCTGTTGCGCTCCCCACCGAGCCGGAACTGCGGCTCCACCCGGAGGCGCTGGCCAAGTATGAAGTGGTCGACAAGGTGATGGCCGAGGCTCAGCAGGCCGGCATCACCAAAATGGGTTTCGTGGGCAACGAAGCCTACGCCAACTGAGACGCTGCAAAGCTCCAGTTGCCTGACAAAAGGGGCGGCTCCTTGCGGGGCCGCCCTTTTTTCATGGCCTGCACCCCGTCACGAACCACAACCTGCCACGGACCGCACCTTGTCATGGCTAGCGATTGGTCCTGTCATGGCAACCCGTTTTATGGTCGCTGCTTGTTCAGGCCGCCTGCGAGGCGGTGTCATCGAACTGCAGCCGCGCCAGCTTGGCGTATAGGCCGCCTTCGGTGATCAAGGCGTCGTGGTTGCCTTCCGAGACAATGCGGCCGCGTTCCATCACGATGATGCGGTCTGCGCCGCGTACTGTGGCCAGGCGGTGCGCGATGACCAGCGTAGTGCGGCCCTTCATCAACTCTTCCAGCGCATGCTGCACAAGCCGCTCCGATTCGCTGTCGAGCGCCGATGTGGCTTCATCGAGCAGCAGGATGGGCGCGTCGCGCAGGATGGCGCGGGCAATGGCCACCCGCTGCCGTTGGCCGCCGGAAAGCCTGACTCCGGCTTCGCCCAGATAGGTGTTCAGGCCGTCGGGCAGATCCTTAAGGAAGAGATCGGCATGGGCGGCCTCGGCAGCTGCCCAGACTTCGGCCTCGCTGGCCTCGGGCCGTCCGTAGCGGATATTCTCCAGCGCGCTGGCGGCGAAGATGACAGTATCTTGCGGCACCACGGCGATACGGCTGCGGATTGCCTCCGGATCGGCCTCGGTCAGCCTTACGCCGTCCAGCCTTATATCGCCCTCGCCGGGATCGTAGAAGCGCTGGACCAGTTGGAACAGGGTGGACTTGCCGGCGCCCGATGGCCCGACCACGGCCACTGTCTCGCCGGCATCGATGCTGAGGCTGAAATGGCTGAGCGCCGGCGTATCGGGCCGCGAAGAATAGTGGAAGGTCACATCCTCGAACGCCAGCGCGCCGCGCGCGGGCTCCGGCAGCGGGGTCGGGTTGGCCGGCGCGCGGATGGCGGGGCGGGCTGCCAGCAGCTCTTCCATCCGCCCGGAAGCGCCGGCGGCGCGCATGAAGTCACCATATACTTCGGTCAAGGTACCAAAGGCCGATGCCACGATGATGGCGGCGAACACGAAAGCGGTGATGGTGCCGCCCGAAAGCTTGCCCGCGATGACATCGAGCGCGCCTTGCCACAGCACCAGCGTGATGGCGCCGAAGATGAGGAAAATGACCAGCGCGGTCATCCCCGAGCGCAGCGCAATGCGCTTGCGGGCCGTGTCGAACGAGCGTTCCACAGCGCCGCCAAAGCGGTTCGCCTCGCGGCGCTCCTGGGTGAAGGCCTGGACGATGCGGATGGCGCCGAGCACCTCGGCGATCATGGTGCCGAGATCGGCAATCCGGTCCTGGCTCGCGCGGGAAAGCGCGCGCACCCGGCGGCCCAGAAACACGATCGGCAAGATGGTGACCGGGATGACCAGCAGCATCAGCCCGGTGAGCTTGGGGCTCTGCACCGCCATATAGGCCAGCCCGCCCAGCCCGGTGAATGTGTTGCGGAGCGCGAGGCTGGCCGAGGTGCCAACCACCTGCTCGATGACCGAGGTATCGGCGGTGAGGCGACTGGAAATTTCGGCAGGCCGGTTTTCCTCGAAAAATGCCGGATCGAGCGTGAGCAGATGGGCGTGCACCGCGCGTCGCATGTCGCCGACCACCCGTTCCCCGATCCAGCTGACGAAATAGAAGCGTACGGCCGTGGCCACCCCGAGCACGCTGACGATGGCCAGCATGCCCCAGAAGAAGGGGGCTACCGCGGCCGGGTCCGAACCTTCGGAGAAGCCCTTGTCGACAATCGACTTGAGCCCTTGCGGGATGGAGAGTGTGGCGGCGGACGCGACCACCAGCGCCACCAGCGCGCCGCTCAATTGCGCCGGGTAGGCGCGCACGAAGCGCCACACCAGCTTGAGGCGGGAAAATTTGCGCTCCGCGAGCGGCGGCAGTTCGGGTTTGACCATGGGGGCTGATAGCAGGGCGCGGGCCAGCCCTCAATGCGGCGGGGTAGCGCCTGTGGTTGTGTGCGGGGTGGGGTTTCGGGCCGGGCAGTCTTGTGGCAATGGTGCACTGCACCTAAAGAGGTGGGGACCGTCGCCCGACCGGGCGTATATTAGGATTGGTTGATGCTATATACCGCGTATGAATGGCAGCGTGCCTGGCTGGCTGGCATGAGCAACATTGCTGTTTCCAGCTCCCAGTGGCTGCTTTCACCGGCCAATCCGCTTTCTTATGGCATGACCAGCCCGATCATCGCCCGGGCGCTTGAAGTGTTCGCCCATGCCAATGCGAACCGCGGCAAGCCTGACTTCGGGCTTGGGACGACGATCATCGACGGTGAAACCGTGCCGGTGACCGAGCGGATTATCGACCGCAAGCCATTTGGCCAGTTGAAGCATTTCGAGCGTGCCGCCGACCATCCGGTGATGGCGGGCCGCAACGACCCCAAGCTGCTGCTGGTGGCGCCGATGAGCGGCCATTATGCCACCTTGCTGCGCGGCACCGTTGAGCGCCTGCTGCCCGACCATGAGGTGTACATCACCGACTGGCGCGATGCGCGCTCGGTGCCGCTTTCGGACGGCTGGTTCGATCTGAATGACTATATCGATTATGTGATCGGGTTTCTGGAGACGATCGGGCCGGGCGCCCATGTGCTCGCCGTGTGCCAGCCGACAGTGCCCTGCCTTGCCGCTGTTTCCCTGATGAACCGCCACTCGCACCCGGCAACCCCGGTCACGCTCAGCATGATGGGCGGCCCCGTGGACACCCGTGAGGCGCCCACTTCGGTGGATGATGTTGCCACCGACCGGCCGTTTTCCTGGTTCGAACAGAATGTCATCATGACGGTGCCGCAGGGGTATCCGGGTGCCGGGCGCCGGGTGTATCCGGGCTTTCTCCAGCTGGCCGGATTCATGTCGATGAACCTTGCCAACCATATGAAATCGCACTGGGAAATGTTCAAGCATCTGGTGGAGGGCGATGATGAGGGCGCGTCATCGACCAAGGCCTTTTACGAGGAATATCGCTCGGTTGCGGACATGACCGCGGAATTCTACCTGCAGACCATCGACCATGTTTTCCAGCGCCAGCTGCTGGCCACCGGCGGCTTCTGGCACCGGGGTGAGCTGGTCGATCCGGCTAGCATCACCGCCACCGCGCTGCTGGCGATCGAGGGGGAGCGCGATGATATCTCGGGCATCGGCCAGACCAAGGCCGCGCTCACCCTGGCCACCGGTCTCAGCCCCGATCTGAAGGCCTATCACCTGGCCGAGGGTGCGGGCCATTACGGCATCTTCAACGGCCGCCGCTGGCGCGACGAGATTGCTCCGGTGCTCGAAAAGTTCATCCGCAAGCATGATCCGGCCAAGCTTTCGCCGCTGCCGGAGCGGGTGGTGATCGCGCCGCATCTCGAAGAGGATGTGGTGGAAGGTATCGAGCTGGCCTGACCGGCTCTACCAGTCAGCCAGCGAGCGCGGCTTCCTTTTCTGCGAGGATCAGCCAGCGCTCCTCGGCCATGGCGAGATCGTGGCGGACCTTTTCCAGCTCCGCCGTGACAGCAGCAAAGCGCTTCGGGTCGCGGGTATAGAGGGCGGGGTCTGCCAGCACGGCTTCGTGGCGGGTGATGGCGGTGCCGAGCAGCTCCAGCTTCGCCGGCAGTTCGGCCAGTTCGCGGGCATCGTTATAGCTCAGCTTGCCGGGCGCGCGCTTGGGCGTGGCCGGGGTGTTCACATTGCCGGACTTGGTGCGTGCGGCGGCGCGCGCGGCCTGTGCCTTGTCCTTTTGCAGTGCCGCCCAGTCCGACCAGCCGCCGACCACGGTTTCGGCATTGCCCTCACCGTCGAGCGCCACCACCATGGTCACCACCCGGTCGAGGAATTCGCGGTCGTGGCTCACCAGCAGAACGGTGCCGGCATAATCGTCGAGCACCTCTTCGAGCAGATCGAGCGTCTCCATGTCGAGGTCGTTGGTCGGCTCGTCGAGCACCATCAGGTTTGAAGGCGTGGCGAATTCGCGCGCCAGCAGCAGCCGCGATCGTTCGCCGCCCGAAAACCCGTCAACCTGGGCATCGACCACGCCGGGATCGAACAGAAAGTCCTTGAGATAGCCGGCGATGTGCTTCTTCACGCCGTTCACCTCCAGCCAGTCGCCGCCATCGGCAAGCACATCGCGCACGGTTTTGCCCACGCCGTCTTCGGCATCGAGCCGCTGGCGGCGCTGGTCGATGATGGTGGGGTTCAAGGTGGCAGCGCGTTTCACCTCGCCCGCATCGGGCTGCAGCTGGCCGAGCAGCAGGCGGATGAGCGTGGATTTGCCGGCGCCGTTGGGGCCGATGATGCCCACCCGGTCCCCGCGCCGCACGCGCAGGCTGAGGTCGCGCAGGATCGGCCTGTCGCCGAAATGCAGGCGCACATGCTTGGCATCGATGAGCACCTTGGTCTTGCCATCGTCGCTCGATGTGGCGAGCTTGGCCACGCCGTCGCTGGAGACCATGGCCTTGCGCTCGGCGCGCAGATCGATGAGCCGGGCCAGCCGGCCTTCGTTGCGCTTGCGGCGGCCGGTCACGCCGCGCTGCAGCCAATGCTCCTCCTGACGCAGCCTTGTATCGATGCGCGAGGCGGTTTTTTCCTCCTCCCGCGCCAGCTGTTCGGCCCAGGCCTCGTAGCCGCCGAAACCCACTTCGGCACGCCGCAGCTGGCCACGGTCCAGCCACAGGCAGTTGCGGGTGAGGCGGGTGAGGAATGTGCGGTCATGGCTGATCGAGAGAAAGCCGCCGTTGAACCGGTCCAGCCAGTTTTCCAGCCATTCGATGGCGGCGATATCGAGGTGGTTGGTCGGCTCATCGAGCAGCAGCAGATCGGGCTGTGCGGCGAGCGCCCGCACCAGTGCTGCGCGGCGGCGCTCTCCGCCCGAGGCGGTGGCGGCCTCGCGGTCAAGGTCGGCGCCTAGCCTGTCGGCCACCGAGGCCAGCTCATGGTCTGCCGGGGCGCCGTCGCCCGCGCGCACATAATCGCCCAGCGTGGTGTAGCCGGTCAGGTCCGGGTCCTGCTCCAGCCTGACTGTTCGCAGGCCTGATGCGGTGGCATGGCGGCCCTCATCCAGCTCCAGCTCGCCGGCGATGAGCTTCAGGAGCGTGGTCTTGCCCACGCCGTTGCGGCCGATGAGCGCCAGACGGTCGCGGGCATCGATGGTGAGATCAAGGCCGCGGAACAGCCAGCCGCCCCCTTGACGGAGGCCGGCATTTTCAAGGGTAAGCACGGGTTCAGGCATGGGCTGTTCAGTGGCGGTAACGCGGCTCCGGCGCAAGATGCACGGCGCTGTCAATGGCTACCAAAGCCGTTATTCATGGGTTATTCAGCGCATAAGGCACATCAGGGCGGGCGAGAGGATGGAGCATTGAGCGAGTACCGACAGGCTAAGGCAGCGCCGCGCACTTCGCTGCTCATCGGCGTGTTGACCGCTCTGGCGGCATCCATGGTGGCAGCGCCGCTATCGGCCGTGGGTGTAGAGCGCCGGGTGCACGAGCTGGTGGAAGCCGGCGAGATCATTCCGTTTGAAACGATCCGCAGCCGGGTCGCATCCCAAGTGAAGGGCGACTATATGGGTGTGCAGTTCGACGAGCCGACATTGACCTATCGCTTGCGCTTTCTGGTCAATGGCGAGGTTATCAACGTCGATGTCGATGCCCGGACCGGCCAGCGGCGACGCCAGTCCCGCAGTTATTGAGGGGCGCCGGGTTTTTGCACGCCGGAGATTAGGGGACAGAATGCGCGTACTTGTTGTCGAAGATGAACCGAACCTGCTGCGTCAGTTAAAAGACGCGCTGGAGACGGCAGGCTATGCGGTGGATACCGCAACCGATGGTGAGGAGGGGCATTTTCTGGGCTCGACCGAAAACTATGATGCGGTGGTGCTCGATCTCGGCCTGCCAGAGCTCGATGGCCTTGCCGTGCTGGAACGCTGGCGCGCGGATGCCAAGGCAATGCCGGTGCTGGTGCTGACTGCGCGCGATCGCTGGTCCGACAAGGTGGCAGGCCTTGATGCCGGGGCTGATGACTATCTTGCCAAGCCTTTCCAGACCGAGGAGCTGGTGGCGCGGTTGCGGGCCCTGATCCGCCGGGCGGCGGGGCAGGCGAGTTCGGAGCTGAGCGCCGGGCCGGTGCGGCTCGATGCGCGATCGGGGCGGGTGACGCTGGAAGGCGAGCCGGTGAAGCTGACCGCGCAGGAGTTCAAGCTGCTCTCCTACCTCATGCACCACAAGGGCAAGGTGGTAAGCCGCACCGAGCTTATCGAGCATATCTATGATCAGGATTTCGACCGCGATTCGAATACCATAGAGGTGTTCATCACGCGTATCCGCAAGAAGCTCGGCGCCGAGCTCATCAGCACGACACGGGGCCTTGGCTACAGCCTCTCCGACTTCTGAGCCGGCTGCTCCTGCCGTAAGCGGGCCTGCCGCCATCGGGCCGCCGCCCCGCGTGGTGCCCGGCTCGCTCAGGCTGCGGATGCTGGCGCTCGCGGCAGCGTGGATCCTGCCGCTGCTGGCGCTTGGCGGGGTGGTGCTGGACCGGGTGATGGTGATGACCATCACCAGCAATTTCGACAGCCAGCTCGATGTGTCGCTTTCCGCGATGATCTCGGCTGCCGATCTGGACAGCATGGGCGAGGTGCGTTTTGTGCGCCAGCTGGGCGACCAGCGGTTTTCCGAGCCCTATTCCGGCCTTTACTGGCAGGTTAGCGCGCCGGGGCTTGAGCTGTTTCCCTCACGCTCGCTCTGGGACCGCAGGCTGGGGCCCAAGCCGCAGGCGCAGTGCGTGGAACCCTGCCGCTATGCCTCCGCCCGTTTTGATGGCGAGCCGCTGCGGATTGTGGGCCGCGAGGTAAGGCTGCCGGGCGCGTCGACTGTGTTTTATTTTCAGGTGGCGCATTCGACGCGCGATCTCGACCAGCAGATTCGCACCTTCCGCGCCTTTCTGTTCTGGTTTCTGGGGGTGCTGGCGCTGGTGCTGCTGGCGCTGGCGGCGCTGCAATCCACCTATGGCCTTTCACCGCTCGGCCGGGTTAGCCGGGCGATTGCGGCCATCCGCTCGGGCGCCCGCACAAGGGTGGACGAGGATTTTCCGGCCGAAATCGCGCCGCTTGTCTCCGAGATCAACGAACTCCTCGAGCACGGCGAGCGGCAGGCCGAATCCGCCCAGCGCCATGCCGGCAATCTGGCGCATGCGCTCAAGACCCCGATGAGCGTGCTGATTGGCGAGGCGCGCGGCCGCAACGACCCGCTGGCCGAAGCGGTGGTGGCGCAGGTGAACATCATGCGCCGGCATGTGGACCATCAGCTGGCCCGCGCCCGGGCGCTGGGGCGGCGGGTGGCATCGGCAGCGCGAACCCCGGTATGGCCCAGCCTGCAGGCGATTGCCCGCACGGTGGAGCGCATCCACCAGGCCCGCGAAGTGACTGTGGACATTGCCGGCGACCATGGACTGGTGTTTCGCGGCGAACGGCAGGACCTTGAGGAGATGATCGGCAATCTGGTGGACAATGCGGCGCTGCACGGCGGCGGCCGGGTGTTCGTGACACTGGCCCGCAGCGGTGCCGAGATAGAGCTGCTGGTGGAGGATGACGGGCGCGGCATTTCGCCCGAGGACCGCGAGCGGTTGTTCGCGCGCGGCGAAAGGCTGGACACCGACAAGCCGGGCACCGGGCTGGGCCTCGCCATCGTGCGCGATGTGGCCGAAATATATGGCGGCACGGTCACGCTGGAGGAGAGCGAGGATCTGGGCGGCCTTGCCGTGCGGCTGCGGCTGCCCCGCGCCGAAGCCACTGCGGACTGACAAAAGGTCCCGGCGGCTGAAGGCTGCTCTGCTCTACAGCCCTTAATCGGCAGCGCTGGCCTGATGGTGGCGGATCACCTCGTCGATGACGAAGCGCAGGAATTTTTCGGAAAACTCCGGGTCCAGCCGCGCTGAAACGGCCAGCGCGCGCAGCCGCGCCACCTGTTCGGCCTCGCGCGCCGGATCGGCCGGGGGCAGGCCGGTAACCGCCTTGTGGCGGCCCACTGCCTGGGTGATTCTGAATCGCTCGGCGAGCATGAAGATGAGGGCCGCATCGATATTGTCGATGCTCGCGCGGTACCCTTCCAGAACATCGTCGGCCATGTTGCCCCTCTTTCGTGCAGTCCATCCGTTCTGGGGGGTGCGCGCGGGCGTGGCAAGCCGCACCCTTGTCTGGCGGCCCGCTTGGCGTATGGAGAGGCTCGTGACAGCCAAGGTTCTGCCCCTCCGCCCCCGCGGCACCCCCTCGCTCAACGGACTGGTTTCGCTCACCAGTGCGGGGCTGACCGCGGTCAACCATGTGATAATCGACCGGATGCAATCTCCGGTGGCGCTGATCCCCGAGCTGGCGGGGCATCTGATTGCCGGTGGCGGCAAGCGGCTGCGGCCGATGCTGACGCTGGGCTGCGCAGCGCTGCTCGATTACGGCGGCACCCGCCACCACCGGCTGGCGGCTGCGGTGGAGTTCATCCACACCGCCACGCTTTTGCATGACGATGTGGTGGATGCCTCCGGCCTCAGGCGCGGCAAGGCCACTGCCAACCGGCTGTGGGGCAACCCGGCGAGCGTGCTGGTGGGGGATTTCCTGTTCAGCCGCGCTTTTGAGCTGATGGTCGAGGACGGCTCGTTGAAGGTGCTGAAAATCCTGAGCAACGCGTCCGCAGTAATAGCCGAGGGCGAAGTGGCGCAGTTGACCGCCCAGCGCGAGGTGGAAACCAGCGAAGACCGGTACCTCGAGATCATCACCGCCAAGACCGCAGCGCTGTTTGCGGCTGCCTGCCAGATTGCGGGCGTTGTGGCAGAGCGCGGCACCGCGGCCGAAGAGGCGCTGGAAGCCTATGGCCGCAACCTCGGCATTGCCTTCCAGCTGGTGGATGATGCGATCGATTATGTGTCCGATGCCGATACCATGGGCAAGGATAGCGGCGATGATTTCCGCGACGGCAAGGTGACGTTGCCGGTGATTCTGGCCTATGCGCGCGGCGACGGCGAAGCGCGGGATTTCTGGCGGGCGGCCATGCAGGGCAAGCGCGCCGGCGAGGCTGACCTGGTGGAAGCGGGCGAGCGGCTGGCCGCCACCGGTGCGATTGCCGATACCATGGCGCGGGCGCGCCACTATGGCAGCCGGGCGATGGATGCGCTTGCCGCCTTCCCCGCCGGCCCGGCGCGCGAGGCGCTCACCGAAACGGTGGAATTTGCCATCGCCCGGGCGTATTGAGCCGGGCCATGAACCCGGCCCGTCTTTACCAGCGCCCGAAATCGGCCATGCAGTCCGGCAAGGCCCGAACCGGCGAATGGCTGCTGGAATGGGAGCGCGAGGAAGCGCAGCGGCCCGACCCGCTTACCGGCTGGCCAGGCTCCGGCGATACCGAGACCCAGCTACGGCTGAGCTTTGCCAGCCGCGAGGCGGCGCTGGTCTATGCGGAAGCAGCCGGGCTGCGCGTGGAGATAATCCCGCTCGGCCCGCGCCGGCTGAAGCTGCAGGCCTATGCGGATAATTTCAGATAGGGGGACACTCCTTGGCGCCCGTAGCTCAGCTGGATAGAGCGCGGGACTTCTAATCCTGAGGCCGCAGGTTCGAATCCTGCCGGGCGCACCAACTTTTTCGGCTCAATTTGCACGATCCCGGCTTCACGCGATTCAAGGCTATCTGCTTCTTTGCCAGGCCTTTTTTGCGAGACTGGCCCTGCCTTCCACGGCTTGTTTGCTGGAAGTGTCGCACTCCATGGACCGCAGTGGGCGGCCCGTGCGTCGGGAGCTGGGTGTCAAACAGCATCTGTATCTTGGACCGATGCGCATTTGGGCGCCGTATCAGGCAAAAAAGGAGCCGCTTGCATAAATGGTGAATAGATTGCGCTTATCCGGAGCGAACGGGGATGCAATCTTCAGCAGGGCTTCCCACATCACAGGCGCAGGTGGTTCGTCCTGCAAGTCAGCAAGAAAGGATACTGCCTATGCTTCATGTAGATGTGCCCTCGCTTCCCGAGATAAGGGCCCTCATCGGAAAGCGAGCAGATGCTGTGGTTTCGCTTTATCTTCCCGCCACACCACATGGCCAGCACAGCGATGCAACCCGCATCCAGCTTGGTAACATGCTGAAGGATGCGTTGGCGCAGCTCGATTCGAGTGGCTTCGACAAGCGTCGCCGTGCCGGTATTGAAGATGCTGTTCAAGCGCTGCGCGACGATGATGATTTCTGGCAGATGCAGGCCCATTCGCTGGCAGTCCTGGTGACTCCCGACAGCTTGCGTACCTACCGTCTTGCGACCCAGGTAAAGCAGCTCGTCGCCGTTTCTGACCGTTTTCATCTCACCCCGCTTTTGCGCGCGCTCGGCTTTTCACAGCACGCCTATGTTCTGGCGCTTTCAGAAAATGCCGTGCGACTGGTGGAAGTATTCGCTGATGTGCCTCCGGCTGAGGTGAAAGTTTCCGGCCTGCCAAAAAGCGCTGCCGCTGCCGCCCAGCGCTCGTCCATCAACAATCTTGGACAGAACACCCGCATCGCAAATGCAGAAGGCCAGACCGTGCTTCTGCGCCAGTTTGCCCGCAAGGTGGATGCAGCGCTGCGCCCCATTCTGACTGGCCGTGAGATCCCGCTGATTCTTGCCGCTACCGATCCGCTGGCAGCCATCTATCGCAATCTCAATAGTGCGCCGTCGCTGCTTGCAGACGGTATCACTGCGAGCCCTGACAGGATGACGGATGCCGAGCTGGCAGCTGCCTGCCGACCGCTTCTGGACGCGCAATATGCGGCTGAAATAGAGGCTGCGATGGAGCTCCATGCCAGCCGGGCTGTTGGCGGCCGTGCCACCACGGATATTGCGCAGGCGGCCCGCGCGGCCAGCCAGGGCGCGGTAGAGCTGTTGCTGGTCGATATCGATGCCAGCTGCCCGGGAACCATGGACCAGGACGGCGCCGTGCAATTCGCCGAGGCGCCGGGCGCAGACAGCTATGATCTGATGGACGAAATCGCGAGCCGCGCGCTTCTTACCGGGGCGCGCGTGATGGGCGTGCGCAGCGCGGATCTGCCGGCAGGCGCGTCATTGGCCGCGGTTTTGCGGTTCGCTGTCTAGCGCGGATCGTATCTCTCAGCCTCCGCAGCTTGCTGTCGAGGCGAAACTTCCATTGTTGCTTCGAGAGCCGGTTGTGGCGGGCTAGGGGCAGGTTGCGCAATGTCAGCGATGTTGGCATATCGTGCTGATGCGTATTTTCCCTTTTGCCTTGTTGCTCCTGACCGCTGGCTGCGCGACGATTCCCGCTGGCGGCAACAAGCTAAGGCCGTTGTTCGCAACCAGCGATATTGTCGTTAATGAAGCGACAGACGTTGTCGTGACAACTGGCGACGGCGTGACCGTTCGCATGCCCGCCGGTACAACCGGCGTGGGCCGTATAATCACGGTGCGCGCTCGTGAGGGCGCTACCTCCATAGCAGCAACTGCTCCAGATACGATCGAAGGCGAAGCAGCATTTGGCCTTGATGCAGGCGAAATGGTAACGCTCATGTCGGACGGGCGCGGCAATTGGGTGGTGATCTCGTCAAGCGATCTCTGACCAGTTTTCGAGCCGGCGGTTTTCTTTCTCTCCAATCGCATATCAGGTCTGGAAAACAGGTTGGCAGCCGGCGGTTACGCCGGTTCGACCCTTTCCGATCAACATCTTGCGGCACGTTTGCCGCCCCATCTCCGATGAAGAGGGAGTGTGGCGCGCGCTGCTGCTGTTGATCAGGTGCAATTGAGGAAGGGTGTTTGCAAGGCGTTCCTGAGCAATGTTTCGGGGCTGCCGGCGCGCGGCCCGGTAGCCAGCGGCTTCAGCACGCCGATGCCGCGCTTCTGCGCGTCCGAGCCCGCAATCGGAAGCAGATCAACATCGGGTGCGCTACACCCATGCCCATAACGGCATCATCGACCGGGCGGACTTTGACCGAACGGTCGATCTGGTGGTGGCGCTGATCAAGCGGCTTGATGCCGGGACAGTGGCGAAGCTTCGCGACTTCGCACCCTGAAGGCGGCGGCCCCGCGATCAGCCGACCGTGAAATCCAGGGTGCCGCTCACGCGCTCCCGAGCGGTATCATAGGCGCTGAAGCGCAGCGTGTAGGAGCCGGCGGGAAGCGGCTTCTTGAGCGTCATGGTGAGCGTTCGACCATCGGCGGACAGCGAGATGGTGAAGGCCTTGATGGCCATAGGGCTGTGATTGGCCATGCCCGGCATTGCGGTCATCACCAGTTCAGCGCCGGCAGTATTGGCGGCAAGCGGCGCGTCGAAGCTGAGGTTGATCTGTTCGGTGCGCTTTACGCTGGCGCCGGCAGCCGGGGTGGAGCCGGTGAGTGCTGTCTTGGCCTGCGCGGCAGCGGGCAGGGCTAGCGCCAGTGCAAGCACCAGTGCAGGCGCCAGGGCCGGTGCGAGGGCGCCCGCAAGTGCCGGGAGGCGGATGTTCATATTAAATCCTTTCAAGGTGGGAACCATGGTCAAAGCCAGAGCCGGATGCCGGCGACAAGGCTGAACTGGGCGGCCGGCCCGCCGGCGCGGCGGGCGAAGCCGGCACTGCGCCCGATACGCCACTCCTGTTCGACCCCGATGTAGGGTGCAAATTCGCGCCTGATTTCGTAGCGCAGCCGAACGCCCGCTCCAAGTCTGTCGAGGCCCCGGCCGATCCCGAGATCGGGCACGTCCTGGGCGGCCAGATCGAGCTCGAGCCGAGGTTGTACGATCAGCCGTTGGGTAAGGCGCTGGTCAACCTCGGCCTCCACACGCGCGGTCAGTTCGCCCCGATCCGACAGAAAGGCGGCGGCATCGAGCTCGAAACGGTAGCGCGCCAGGCCCTGCAGTCCGATCACCGCATGGGTGCGGCCGCCGCGGCTGAAATCCTGCCGCACGCCGCCCTGTAGATCGAAATAGCGGGTGACAGCGTGGCTCCAAAGTGCCTGAACCTCGGCAGCTTCAGCGCGCCCGCCCCATTCGCCCTCACCCTCGGTCTTGACCCACAGCTTGTCGATATCGCCGCCGTACCAGCCCTGCGCATCCCATAGGTAGCGGTCTGCCCCGTTTCCGCCACCGGCGCGATACTCGGCTCGGTCCACCATCGCCCACAGGAAGCGCTGGCCGCCATTTTCGCGCGTCAATTGCTGGCGGGAGGGACGCATGGCCTCTGCCCCCCAGATCGCATCGGCGGCGCGCGGCGGGCCCGAGCCGGCTTCGGGTGGCGGAGGTGTCTCGAAGCCGGGCAGCTCTGGCCGATCGGACATCTGCGGAGCCGGCTGTGCCGTTGCTGCAGATGCCATACAAGCTGTCAGCAGCAGCCAGGCGGCCCGGCCCTTCATGCTGCGGGTTCGGGAAAGGCGACGCTTA
>JBBQIP010000046.1:0-14997 GCA_038325045.1 Sphingomonadales bacterium | reverse complement strand
CTGCCATCAAAGGCCAGATCATCGAGGAAGATGCTTGCTGGAACCTGCCACCCCGCCAGCCGGCGAAACAGCGCCGCCAGCGCCGCCACATCGCCGCGGGCCACCTGCACCAGCTTCACCGGCTGGCCGCTTTGCGCCTGCGCCGCATGCACTGCCCGCACCAGCGAGCTCTTGCCCATGCCGCGCGCGCCCCAGAGCAGGCTGTCGTGCGCGGGCAACCCGGCGCCGTGCCGGCGCAAATTCTCCACCAGCGCCTCTCGCTGCGCTGTCACGCCCTTGAACAGTGCCAGCGGGGTGGCGCGCGGTGGCGGCACCGTTGCCAGCCGGCCACCGGACCATAAGAACCAGTCGCCCTCGTCAGGGCCGGGCTCGAGCGGTGCTGCAGGGGCCAGCGCGCCGGCCAATGCCTCCAGAGCTGAGGCGATACGGGAGGCGATCTGGGGGAGTTCGGTTTCCATTGCCCCGCCATAGCGCGATGGGCCTGCGCTTGCGAGGGCGCGGTGGAGAGTCTAGAGCGCTGGGCATTGGTCGTGCCGTCAGACTGCGGCACTCTCACGGAAAGCAGGATTGATGTTCGCAACCCCGGCCTATGCACAAGCCGCAGCTGCCCCCGCCTCCGGCATGGCGGGGATTATCGCCTTTGCGCCCTATCTGGCGATTTTCGCTATTTTCTACTTCCTCCTCATCCGCCCCCAGCAGCAGCGGGTAAAGGCGCACCGGGCGATGGTGGGCGCGGTGGCGAAGGGCGATGAAGTGGTGACCGGCGGCGGAATCATCGGCAAGGCGGTGAAGGTGGAAGACATCGAAATAGAGGTGGAAGTGGCCAGCGGCGTGAAGCTGCGGGTGCTCAAGGCCACTCTGGCCGATGTCCGCAAGCCCGGCACGCCTGCGAAAGCCTGATCCGTTTGCTTGATTTCCCGTCCTGGAAGGTCTGGTCGATCGTTGCCTCGCTGGTCGCGGGGCTGATCTATGCCGCGCCCAATTTCATGCCGGCCTCGCTGTGGCCGGCGCCGCTGCCGCAAGGCGAGCTCAACCTCGGCCTTGATCTGCGCGGCGGCTCGCACCTCATGCTGGAGGCGACCGCCGATGATGTGCTGCGCGCCAAGCTGGAGGCGCTTGAAGATACCGTGCGGGCCGAGCTGCAACAGGCGCCCGGCGGCGCCATAGCCTATGCCGACCTGTCACTGGGCAAGGACCGGCTGGGCCTCACTATCTCCGATCCCGCGCGCATTGATGAAGCGGCGGCAGCGCTGCGCAAGGCCACCCAGCCGGCCGGCGGCATCGGCGGCGTGCGCGATGTGGATGTGAGCGTGAACGGCAACCGGATCACGCTCGCCGCCACCGATGCCGGCGTTGCGCTGGCATTGAACGGCGCCATGACCCAGGCGGTAGAGGTCATCCGCCGCCGTATCGACGAGCTGGGCACGCGCGAACCCAACATCATTCGCCAGGGCGAAAACCGGATCGTGGTGCAGGTGCCCGGCCTGCAGGACCCTGCGGCCTTGAAAAGCCTGCTCGGCAAGACCGCCAAGCTGGAGTTCAAGCTGGTCGATGTGGATGCCGACCCGGTTATGGCGGCCGAGGGGCGGGCGCCACCGGGCAGCCAGATATTGCCATCGCTTGAAGGCGGCACGCTGGTGGTGAAGCGCCGCGCCATCATCTCGGGCGACCAGCTGGTCGACAGCCAGGTATCCACCGACGAGAACAACCAGCCTGCAGTCAGCTTCCGCTTCGATTCGACCGGCGGCCGGCGCTTTGCACAGGCAACCCAGGCCAATGTCGGCCTGCCGTTCGCCATCGTGCTCGATAATGTGATCATCTCGGCCCCGCGCATCAACGAGCCGATTCTGGGCGGTGCCGGCATAATCTCCGGCAGCTACACGATCGCCACTGCCAACGAGCTCGCCATCCTGCTGCGCTCGGGCAAGCTGCCAGTTGAGCTGAAGGTGATCGAGGAGCGGACCGTCGGGCCTGATCTGGGCGCCGATTCGATCCGCGCCGGCGCGCTCGCCAGCCTGCTCGCCACCATCCTCGTGGCGGGTTTCATGATCGCGACCTATGGCCGCTTCGGCGTGTATTCGGTGTTTGCATTGCTGTTCAACGGGGTGCTCATCCTCGGCATCATGTCGGGGCTGGGTGCCACGCTCACGCTGCCCGGCATCGCCGGCTTCGTGCTCACTGTCGGGGCTGCGGTGGATGCAAACGTGCTGGTGTATGAGCGCATCCGCGAGGAGCTCCGGCGCGGCCGCAATGTGATCTCGTCCATCGAAACCGGCTTCCGTGAAGCCTCGCGCACCATCTTCGATGCCAATGTCACCAACGTGATCGCCGCTGCCATCATGTTCGCCTTCGGCTCGGGGCCGATCAAGGGCTTCGCAGTGGTGCTCACCATCGGCATCATCACCTCGGTGTTCACCGCCGTTACCGTTACCCGGCTGATGGTCAGCGTGTGGCTGCGCCGCAGCCGCCCGACCGCGCTGGCGCTTTAGGAACCCGGCCCATGAAACTCCTGAAACTGGTTCCCGACGATACCAACATCCGCTTCCAGCGGTTCCGGTTCATCGCCATGAGCGTTTCGATTCTCATGATCCTCGGCTCGATCGGGCTGGTGGCCTGGAAGGGCCTCAACTTCGGTGTGGATTTTGCCGGCGGCCTGATGATGGAAGTACGCTTCGAAGCCCCGGCCAAGGTCGACGATCTGCGCGTTGCGGTCGATTCGGCCGGCGCCGGCACCGGCGTCATCCAGGCGTTCGGCGATGCCAACACCGTCTCCATCCGGCTGCCGCTGCCGCCGGGGGATGATGCGGCTGTGCAGGCTGTGGTTGGCCGGGTGGAAGGCAAGATCCGTTCCATCCACCCCGATGCCCAATTCAGGCGGGTGGAAACGGTTTCGGGCAAGGTCTCTAACGAACTGATCCGCGACGGCGGGCTGGCCGTGTTGTTCGCGATGATCGGCATTTCGATCTACATCTGGTTTCGCTTCGAATGGCAGTTCGGCGTGGGGGCGCTGTTTGCGCTGGTGCATGATGTGGCGCTCACGCTCGGCTTTTTTGCCATCACCCAGCTGGATTTCGACCTCAACATCATCGCCGCCGTGCTCACAATCATCGGCTATTCCTTGAACGATACCATCGTCGTTTATGACCGTATTCGCGAAAATCTTCGCAAATACCGCAAGATGGATATCATCGAGATCATCGATCTCTCGATCAACGAAACGCTGCCGCGCACCATCGTCACCTCGCTCACGCTCATCATCGCGCTCACCACGCTGGTGCTGTTCGGCGGCACGGTGCTGTTCGGCTTCTCGATCGCCATGCTGCTCGGCATCTTCATCGGCACCTATTCGTCGATCTTCATCGGCGGGCCGATCCTCATCTGGCTGAAAGTGAGCCCCAACACCTTCGTGGCCAGCGAAGGCGTGGCCGAAGCCCGCCGCCGCAACACGCCGCGCCGGGAAGGGCGCAGCTAGGGCTTCATAGAGCTTCGGGCGGCCTCAAAGCGGCAGTGCGCACACCCCGTAGTTCACGCACCATTGGCTCAGCAGCCCTACGAACAGCGCGCCGGCGAGCCAGAGACGGGGCGAGGGGGCAGGGCGCCGGTTCATGCCGCGGCCCTTGTGATCATCGGCAGCCCTAGCCGGGCGCGGGCGGCTTCATATTCGCGGGTCAGGCGCGCCACCAGCTCGGCGGCCGGCAGCACCGCGTCCACAGCGCCAATGCCCTGGCCGCAGCCCCAGATATCCTTCCAGGCCTTGGCGCCGGCAGCCGAGCCGAAGTTCATGGTGCTCACATCGCCTTCGGCCAGATTGTCGGGGTCCATTCCTGCCGCGATGATCGAGGGCTTGAGGTAATTGCCGTGCACGCCGGTGAACAGGTTGGAATAGACAATGTCATCAGCGCGGCTGGCGACGATCATCTGCTTGTACTCCTCAACTGCGCGGGCCTCCTTGGTGGCGATGAAGGCCGAGCCGATATAGCCGAAATCGGCACCCATCGCCTGAGCTGCCAGCACTGCATCGCCGGTGGCGATGGAGCCGGAAAGCGCCAGCGGACCATCGAACCAGGCCCGGATTTCCTGCACCAGTGCGAAGGGCGAAAGCGTGCCGGCATGGCCGCCGGCGCCGGCCGCCACCGCCACCAGCCCATCGGCGCCCTTTTCAATCGCCTTCCTTGCAAAACGGTCGTTGATGATGTCGTGCATCACCAGCCCGCCATATGTGTGGATGGCCTGGTTCACTTCCTCACGCGCCCCCAGCGAGGTAATGACCATCGGTACCTTATATTTCACGCACAGCTCCAGATCAGCCATCAGCCGGTCGTTGGAGCGGTGCACGATGAGGTTTACGGCATAGGGCGCATCCTCCGGGCCAAGCTCGTCTGAAAGCTGCTTCAGCCAATCCTCGAACTGGCCGATGGGGCGGGCATTCAGGCTGGGGAAGGCCCCCACGATGCCAGCCCGGCACTGGGCGATCACCAGCTCCGGCACCGAGATGATGAACAGCGGTGCTGCGATGACCGGCAGTTTCATCCGGCTGGCAAGCTGGGCTGGAATGGACATGGGGTAAGCTCCGCTGAAAAGGCGCGCAGGGGCGGCACCGCAGGGCTAAGGTCAAGCCGCCGGCTTGGCAAGCGAGCGGCTTGTTGACCGGCCATGCCAGCCCCCCTATAGCCGCGCTTTCCGCGCACGCTTGGCGGAGTAGCTCAGTTGGTTAGAGCACGGGAATCATACTCCTGGGGTCGGGGGTTCAAATCCCTCCTCCGCTACCAAGCGCCCATGTTAGGAGATGGCCGATGGCCCGTTCGCACCGCCTGTTCGCAGCCCTGCTGCTCGCGCCGCTTGCCCTGATGGCGCCGTTGGCCCCGGCAGCGGCCGAAACGATTTTCTTCACTGGCGCACAGGGCGATCAGCCAGCGCTCGGCGGCCATGATCCGGTGGCCTATTGGAGCGGCAGCGCGGTGACCGGCAACCCGGCAATCAGCACCGAATATGAAGGCGCGCGCTTCCTCTTCACCAACGAAGCCAACCGCAGCGCTTTCCTTGCCGATCCGGTGCACTTCCTTCCCACCTATGGCGGCTACTGCGCCTGGGCGGCATCCGAAGGCCGGGCAGCCGGCGGCAACCCTGAGGTCTGGCGAATCGAAGAAGGCCGGCTGCTGCTCAACTGCAGCAAGGAAGCTGAAGCCAAATGGCTCGCCGGCCAGCCGGGCACCCGGCAGCGCGCCGATGCGTGGTGGGCGGCGCGCAACGCCAAATAGTTCAGGGGCAGGCCTTTTAAAAAAACGCCTGTATCCCTGTTTGCGCGCGGCCGAGGATGAGGGCGTGCACATCGTGCGTGCCTTCATAGGTATTCACCGCTTCCAGGTTCATCACATGGCGGATCACGCCATATTCGTCCGAGATACCGTTGCCGCCGTGCATGTCGCGGGCTTCGCGAGCGATGGCGAGCGCCTTGCCGCAATTGTTGCGCTTCAAAATCGAGATTGCTTCGGGCGCCAGCTGGTGGGCATCCATCAGCCGCCCGGCCTGTAGCGCCAGCAACAGCCCCAGCGTGATCTCGGTCTGCATGTCGGCCAGCTTCTTCTGCACCAGCTGGGTGGCCGCCAGCGGCCGGCCGAACTGCTTGCGGTCGAGCGTATATTGCCTTGCTGCGTGCCAGCAGAATTCGGCAGCACCCATCGCCCCCCAGCCGATGCCGTACCGCGCGTTGTTGAGGCAGCCGAACGGCCCGCGCAGCCCTTCCACGCCGGCCAGCACGCGGTCGGCCGGCAGGTGCACGTCTGCCAGCACGATTTCACCGGTCACGCCGGCGCGCAGCGAGAATTTGCCCTCGATCTTTGGGGTGGTGAAGCCGGCATCGCCGCGCTCCACGATGAAGCCGCGGATTTTTCCGTCATCGCATTTGGCCCAGATCACCGCCACATCGGCAATCGGCGAATTGGTGATCCATATCTTGGCGCCGTTCAGCACCCAGCCGCCAGGCACCGAGCGGGCGCGCGTGGTCATGCCGCCAGGGTCGGAGCCCGCATCCGGCTCGGTCAGGCCAAAGCAGCCGGTCAGCTCTCCGCTGGCCAGCCCCGGCAGATAGGCCTTGCGCTGCGCCTCCGAGCCATAGGCATGGATGGGGTACATCACGAGGCTGGACTGTACGCTCATCGCCGAGCGGTAGGCGCTGTCCACCCGCTCCACTTCGCGCGCGATCAGGCCGTAGGACACATAGTTGGTGCCGGCGCAGCCATAGCCCTGAATCGTCGCTCCCAGCAGGCCTGCAGTGCCGAATTTCCGCATAAGGGCGGGGTCGTGGCGCTCGTGGCGGTTGGCCTCGCGCACGGCGGGTGCCAGCTCGGCCTCGCAAAAGGCGCGCGCACTGTCCCTGATCAGCCGCTCCTCCTCGCTCAGTTGCTGGTCGATGAGCAGCGGGTCCGCCCAGTCGAACCCCGGCCAGGTGGGCGCGTGATGCTGCTCGCTGTCGAGCGCGACATGGACATTCATGGGGAAGCTCCTTCGGAATGCCAGTATCGGCTGCCGGTGCGCCCGACGCAATGTGACCCTCAGGGTCCAAACGGGCTTTGCGCCCCCCATGCGGAGATGGTGGGCGCGGCAGGGATTGAACCTGCGACCCCTGCGATGTCAACACAGTGCTCTACCACTGAGCTACGCGCCCACTGGCGCGGTCCCTAGTAGCTGGCGCCGCCGCTGGCAAGCGCCACCGCGCCTGCTCTGCCCGGCAATGTGACAAAGCGTTCACGCAGTTTTGCGCGAGCCCGGGCTGGCGGTTGTGCTGCCGCTCGCTTAACAGCAAAGATATGGGAGAGCAGCTGGAGCCGGGCTATAGCCTTAGCGGAGACGATGACGGCCGCTGGCCCATGGTCATTGCCTCCCCGCATTCGGGCCGGGCCTATCCGGCATCGCTTATGGCGGCCACCCGGCTTTCGCTCGGCCAGATGCGCCGCGCCGAAGATGCTTTTGTCGACCAGCTGCTGGAAGGCATAAGCGGCGTGCCGGTAATGACCGCGCGCTGGTCGCGGCTGTTCCTCGATCTGAACCGGCACCAGGACGAGCTTGACCCCGAGATGCTCGACCGGCTGCCGGCGCGCCCGCTGCTGCGCACCGACAGGCTGGCGGCCGGGCTGGGGCTGCTGCCACGCATCGCGGGGCATGGCTTGCCGCTCTACCGGGCGCCGCTCTCGCTTGCCGAGGCGGAGGCGCGGATAGCCGCCATCCACCGCCCATGGCACCACCGGCTTGAAGCGCTGCTTGCCGCTGCCCGCGCGCGGCATGGCTATGCCATTTTGATCGATTGCCATTCCATGCCGCGCCCGGCCGGCCCGCTGCCCCCGCAGATCGTGCTGGGAGACCGACATGGCAGCAGTGCGGCCCCGGCGCTGGTGGCGCTCATCGAGCAGCATTTCATCGGCCATGGCTGGCGGGTGGCGCGCAACAACCCCTATGCCGGCGGTCATACCACCGAGCGCCACGGCCGGCCGCTGGAGGGCCTGCACTGCGTGCAGATCGAAATCGACCGCAGCCTGTACATGGACCCCGTCAAGCTGCTCCCCGGTCCGGGGTTTGTTTCGGTGGCACGGCAGCTGCAAGGGTTGGTGCGGTTGCTGCTTGCCCATGCGCCGCGGCTTCCGCTGGCGCCGGGCTGGCGCGAGGCGGCGGAATAGCCCGATCCTGCCCTGCAAACAGCTTGAAAAAACGGCCCCAGAAAAACGGCCGCTCCGACGATGCCGGAGCGGCCAGGGTTCGGGGTATTGCCGAAGGGGGTTCGGCCATGATCAGCGCCGGCGGAAAAGGGGGCAATCCGACCGGCACCATCCTCATTTAAGCAACTACCAGCAACAATCAAGGGCTGTAGTGAAGTTCCCGGCTGCGGCCAATGCGCTCAGATGGCGAGACGCAGCGAAAGCCGTACGTCGCGGCCGAGTAACGGAGCGATGTCCTTGATGAAGCTGGAGTGGCGTCGTGCCTCCACATCGAAGATGTTGTTGGCGGAGAGCGATACAATCGTGTTCCCACCCCCGAACGGCCTCCAGTTGAGGCTGGCATTCACCATCGTCCAGGCCCCGGTCTCGGTTTCGAACCCGGCGATTCGGCGCTGCGCGGTGGCATGTTCCACCTCCAGCCGGCCCCCGAAAGCGCCGCCGCTCGCCTCCAGCCCACCGATGAACCGCAGGGGCGGGATGCGCGGCACCCGGCCGCCACCGTCCAATATGTCGGCGCGGGTGAAATCGGCCAGTCCGGTCAGCTCGATGCGGGTGGTATCGAGGTTCGCCAGGGTGACCGCGCCTTCAACTTCGCCGCCCCAGAAGCGGGCATTGGCCTGGCGGTAGAGAAACACCGGCAGGCCTTCCTCGACATCGCCATTGGGGTCCAGATAGATAAAATTGCGAAAGCGGCTGTAAAAGGCTGAAACCTCGACACGCCATCCGTCGCCCCGGCCCCGCAGCACCGTCTCGATGCCGTTCGAGATTTCCTTGCTGAAATCGGTGTTGCCAATCTCGAAGGCGCGGGTGGCCGCGTGGGCGCCATTGGCAAACAGCTCCTCAGCCGATGCCGCGCGCTCGCTATGGGTGGCCGAAAGCCCGATCCGCCAGCCTTCGCCCAGCACCAGCGAAGCGCCGAGCGAGCCGGAGAGGCTGGTGAAGCGCCGGTCGATGTTCAGCACATCCGAGCCCACATCGGTCAGCTCCACTCGGGCACCACCATCGAGCTTCAGGTCGCCGAAATCATATTCCTGCAGCGTGAACAGCGCCATCTGCGTGGTTTCGTTGCGCGGGATATAGGCCTCTTCGCCAATCGCTTCAAACCGCCGGGTAAGCACCTGCAGGCCGGTGGCACCCTGCCAGCCATCGATGGCGCGCTGCACAAGCTCCACCCGGCCTTCGAGCGCCTGGTTGAAGAAGCTGGTGCCAATTTCGCCAGTGTCCTCAATCTCGTCGTGCCGGTAGTCGGCAAAGCCGAAGCGGAACTTCAATGCCTCGAAGCCACCTTGCATTGGCACAAGTGCGCGCGCATCGACGCGGGTCTGGCGCATGTTCAGACGGATGTCCTCATGGCCATGGGCCTCGCCTTCGTGCTCGCCTTCATGATCATCATCATGGTCATCACCATGGTCGCCCTCATGGTCATCGTCGTCGAGTTCGAGCGCGTTGGGAATGCCATAGTTGCTGCGAAGATGGCTGACCGCGAGGCCCAGCTGGCCGCCGTCATTGCCAATCCAGGCCAGGCCGCCGCCAAAGCCCCAGCTTTCCGAGGCCGTATTTGGCACACGTCCGCGCGCCTCGCCATTCTCGGCCACTTCGCCGCCAATCTCTGTTGCGGCTTCGCGTAGCGCCGGCGCAAAAATAAAGCCGCCGGTGCGATAGTCATCGGTCGCCAGATAGTTGCCATCGGCGTGGACAACCAGCGCGCCGGCATCCGATCTGAACAGCGGCAGGTCAATCGCAGCCGCTCCGCCGCGCTCGCGCGCCGCCGATCCCAGCGAGGCAGTAGCATCGATATGCACCGCTTCGTCAGGGATTTCGGATGGGATTCGCCGGTCGCGCACGTTTACCACGCCGCCAATGGCATTGCTGCCATAGAGCAGCGCCGCCGGGCCGCGCACCACCTCGACCCGGTCCACCAGCAGCGGGTTGATCGCCACCGCATGATCGGCCGAGGTGTTCGATACATCGAAGCTGCCAATGCCATCGGTCAGGATGCGAACCCGCTCGGCATCCTGACCGCGCAGGATCGGCCGCGAGGCGATGGGACCGAAGAAGCTGCTGCTCACACCCGGCAGGCGTGCCAGTGTCTCGCCGATGCTGGGGGCGCGAGCCCGCAGCAGCGCTGCGCCTTCGAGCACGCTGGCCGCCGTGGTCAGGCTGAACCGGTCCCGCACGAAAGGCGCGGTGACGATGATCTCGGGGGCTTCGCCGCCGTGCAGCTGCGAGATATCTGAAGCAGGCGCAGACCCGGTCTGGGCGGCGGCAGCGGTTGCGGTCGCGGTCGATCCCAGCAGCAGGGCCAGCAGCGGCAAACGGACAAGCATGATATAACCTCTCATAAGCGACTCATGCTGGTTAGCGAGCAGATGCACCGTCCGTCAAGCCTTGCGGCGCGGCTTTAGCAGCGGGAGCATGCGCGACAGCACCGAATCGCCGTCGAGGAAATGGTGCTTGAGAGCGCCGATGACGTGCAGGGCCAGCAACGCTATGGCCACATAGGAAAGATATTCGTGGCTGCCCCGCGCGATGCTGCTCATCGAGCGGTCGAGCGGCAGCTTGGGCACGTCGAACAGGCCGAACCAGAGCAGCGGCCGGTCCACCCTTGCAGTAGACACCCGCGCCCAGCCTGAAAGCGGCAAGGCCAGCATCAGCACGTAGAAGCCGGCTTGCACGCCGCGTGCCAGCAGCCGCTCCAGGCTGGTCATATGGCCCGGCAGTGCCGGCGGCCGGTGCCCAAGCCGCCAGCCGATTCGCGCGAGCGTCAGGAGGATGATGGTCAGCCCGAAGCTCTTGTGCAGGCCCAGCGCAAACTGGCCGATGGCGCGCTCGCCCTCGTCCGTGCTGTCCACAAAGGTCTCCAGCACCAGCCCGCCGGCGAGGTTGGCCATGATGATGATGCCGATCAGCCAATGAAGCGCAATGGCGACGCGGGAATAGGTGCTGCTGCTGCTCATCGCTTCACGTTGCACTGCAACAATCTCCCCCGTCAATCGGTGTGGGCGCGCCGGTTATTGCCGGTCTGGCGAGCGCGGATAGCTGCCCAGCATCCGCACCCATTTGGTGTGGAAGGCCAGCTCCTCGAACGCCCGTGCCACCGCCGGGTCCGGCAGTGCGCCCTCGATATCGGCATAGAAGACCGCGGCCGAAAAACTGCCGTCCTGGATATAGCTTTCCAGCTTGGTCATGTTCACCCCGTTGGTGGCAAAGCCGCCCATCGCCTTGTACAGCGCCGCCGGCACGTTCCTGGTCTGGAACAGGAAGCTGGTGAGCATCGGTGCATCCGCGGGCTGATCCGCAGGCACCGGCTCGCGCGCCAGCACCACGAAGCGGGTGGTGTTGTGGTCGGCGTCCTCGATCCCTTCCTCGATTATGCGCAGGCCATAGAGCGAGGCCGCCAGCCGTGAGGCGATGGCGCCGCGCGAAGGGTCGCCGCTATCGGCCACCGCAGCGGCGGCGCCGGCGGTATCGAAATAGCCTATCGGTTCCATGCCCCAGCTGCGCAGGCGCTGCCGGCACTGGCCCAGCGCCTGCGGGTGGCTCTGCACGGCGGTTATCGCCGCCCGGTCCGCCAGACCGAGCAGGCAATGGCGCACCCGCACGAAATGTTCGCCCACGATATGCAGCCCGGCCTCCGGCAGCAGAAAGTGCACATCGGCCACCCGGCCATGCAGCGAATTTTCGATGGGAATTACCGCGCGCCCCGCCCGGCCGCTCGCCACTGCCTCCATCGCATCTTCAAAAGCCGCGCAGGGCAGCGCCGGATGGCCATCGAAAAGCTCGCGCACCGCCTGGTGCGAATAAGCGCCGGGCGCACCCTGAAAGGCGATGGCGCGCGCCGGATCGGCCGCCGCCTCGGCCTCGAGCGCGTTAACGAGCGCTGCAGCGCGCGGGGAATAGCTGGTCATCCAGCGTGGCCCTAATCGCTGCAGGGGCCGCCGGCAACCGCAGCACCAGTGCGGGCTTACGGCGGGCTGCGGTAACGCAGTCGCTTGTGGAGCTTCGGACCGATGTTATAGAGCGCACCATTCCTCAGGCCGGCGTGCCCGAGGGGCTTGATGAATGTACGGGAGAGACCAGGTGGATAGTTTCGAGTTCAACAAATATGCCGGCGCCGTGCTGGCGGGCTCGGTGCTGCTGTTGGGTGTCTCCATCGTTACCGATGAGGCCTATATGCCCGAGCTGCCGGAAAAGCCGGGCTATGTGATCGAAGGTGTGGTCGAGGAAGTGGCGGATGCCGGCCCGGCCGCCGAGGCGGAAAAGCCGATCGCCTTTTATCTGGCCTCGGCCAGTGCAGAAAAGGGCGAGGCCGTGTTCAAGAAGTGCGGCGCCTGCCACAATGCGGTTGCCGGCGGGGCCAATGGCATCGGCCCCAATCTGAACGGCATCGTGGGCGGCGCGCACGCCAGCCGCGCCGGCTTTTCCTATTCCGATGCGCTTGCCGCCATGAAGGGCAAGCCATGGTCGTGGGAAGAGCTGAGCACCTGGCTGGCCAGCCCCAAGGCCTATGCGCCGGGCAACAAGATGAGCTTTGCGGGCCTCTCCAAGCCCGAGGAGCGCGCGGCTGTGATGGTCTATCTGAACACCCAGAGCGCCAGCCCGCTGCCGCTGCCGCCGGTTCCGGCCGAAGCCGCGCCTGTCGAGGCCGCCGCCGAAGAAGCAGCGCCGGCCGAGGCCGCGCCTGCCGAAGCCACGCCGGTCGCCTGAGGCCAAAGCCAGGCTCAGCCGAGCCCGGCCACAGCCAAGCTGAGCCCGCCCAGCCCGAGGCTGAGCGGAAACCGCAACGCCAGCCACCACGCCGGGGCCAGCCGCGCCGCCACCAGCGCCCGGTCCACTGGCAGCGCCAGAATGATCGCGCCGCCGGTGATGGCCAGCGCTGCCTTTGCCGCCAGTGCGCCCGCCGCAACCAGCAGCATCGGCCCCCAGGCGATGAGCGAGGGCAGTACCGCTGCCACCCAAAGCCAGCGCGGCGCCGGCCGCGCCGAGGCAGCCCCCAGCCCCCACCAGAGCCCGCCCAGAAACGACAGGATGAGCGCGGCATAGCTGTGCGCCGCAGCCAGCACGAAGCCCTTGCTTGGCCCCATGGCGGGCGCGAGTGCCAGCAGCGCCGCCGCCGCCAGCAGCGGCAGCAGCCCGGCCAGCCCCAGCATGCGGGCAAACGGCGGCACGCCGCCCTCAAGGTCTTGATTGTTCATGGTGCGGATTGATGGCGCGGCGGCCGCCCCCCGGCAAGCCTTATGGGGCCGAGCCGGGCTTGGGGGCGTGAGCAGGGCTTTGGGGCACGAAGGATTTTCTTGGCTGGTATGGGGCCGCTGCCCGCTGCAATATGCAAGGCATGACCAAGCCCCTGCACCCCGAGACCCTTGCCCTTCATGCCGGATGGCGCGCTGATCCGACCACCGGTTCGGTTGCGGTGCCCATCCACCAGACCACATCCTTCCAGTTTGCCGATGCCGGCCATGCCCGGCGGCTGTTCGCGCTGGAGGAACTGGGCAACATCTACACCCGGATCATGAACCCCACGGTCGATGTGCTCGAAAAGCGGCTGGCGGCGCTTGAAGGCGGGGTGGCCGCACTTGCGGTTGCCTCCGGCCAGGCGGCATCGGCCCTTGCCATCCAGAATCTGGCGCGAACCGGAGACAATATCGTCTCCTCCACCGATCTTTACGGCGGCACCTGGAACCTGTTTGCCAACACCCTTGCCGATCTGGGCATCGAGGTGCGCTTTGTCGATCCGGCCGATCCGCAGGCGTTTGTGAACGCCAGCGATGCCAATACCCGCGCCTGGTATGCCGAGACTTTGCCCAACCCCAAGCTCAGCGTGTTCCCGATTGCCGAGGTGGCAGCACTTGGCCGCCCGCTCGGCATCCCGCTCATCATGGACAATACGGCCGCTCCCTTGCTGGCCCGGCCGTTTGACCATGGGGCGGCGATTATCGTGTATTCCACCACCAAATATATCGGCGGGCACGGCACTTCGATTGGCGGCATGATCATCGATTCGGGGAATTTCGATTGGCAGGCCCACCCGACCCGCCAGCCGCTGATGCACCGGCCCGACCCCAGCTACCACGGCGCGGTATGGGCCGATGTGGGCGCCGCCATGGGCGGGATCGGCTATGTGCTGCGCGCCCGCGTGGTGATGCTGCGCGATCTTGGTGCTGCCATGAGCCCGATGAACGCCTTTCAGTTTCTGCAGGGGCTGGAAACGCTGCCGCTGCGGATCGCTCGCCACAGCGAGAATGCCACTGCCGTCGCTGCCTGGCTGCAGGGGCAGGCGGGGGTGACCAAGGTGATTCACCCCTCGCTCCACCAGGGCGAAGCCAAGCGCCGGCGCGATGTGGTGCTCACCGGCGGCGATGGCGGGCTGGTCGGCTTCGAGCTGGCCGGCGGCCGCGCGGCCGGCGAGCGCTTTATCGATGCGCTGCAGATGTTCTACCATGTGGCGAACATCGGTGATGCGCGCAGCCTCGCCATCCACCCCGCCTCCACCACCCACAGCCAGCTGACCGCCGAGGAGCGCGCCCGGACCGGGGCGACCGATGGCTATGTGCGGCTTTCGATCGGGCTTGAGCATATCGATGACATCAAGGCCGATCTTGCCCAGGCGCTGGCGGCGGCCGGCTGATCGCCGCCCGGCTGCTTGCTGGCGCGCCGCGCCCGCCGTATGACCACCGGGTAACCAGAAGGGATAACCAGTGGCTGCCGGACTGCTTGCACTGCTGGACGATATTGCTGTCATCGCCAAGGTTGCGGCGGCATCGATCGATGATGTGACCGGCATGGCCGCCAAGGCAAGCGCCAAGGCGGTGGGTGTGGTGGTGGATGATGCAGCCGTTGCTCCGCGCTATGTCACCGGCTTTTCCGCCGCCCGCGAACTTCCCATCGTGGGCAAGATTGCGGCTGGTTCGCTCCGCAACAAGCTGCTCATCCTGCTGCCGGCCTGCATGGCGCTGTCGGCACTGGCGCCCTGGGCCATAACCCCGCTGCTCATGCTGGGCGGCACCTATCTCTGCTTCGAAGGCGCCGAGAAACTCTTGCAACTCATCCGCCCGCACGACACCGACCGTGCCGAAGTGCTCGATGCCGATCCGGCGGCGCGCGAAAAGCGGATGGTCGGCAAGGCGGTACGATCTGTCGTCAAAAAGGCACGCGGCAAAGTGAGTATGGACTGATGTTCGACCTGAAAAGACCGACTTCCTGCAAGGCCGAACTGTGGCGCGATCTGGTTGCCGCCGCCGACGCGCTGACGGCGGGCGAGCGCGATGCCGTCGCCAACATGGCGAAC
>JBBQIP010000045.1:0-15093 GCA_038325045.1 Sphingomonadales bacterium | reverse complement strand
GCCCTCCCCCCCGCCCCTCCCCCCCCCCCCCCCCCCCCCCCCCCCCCCCCCCCCCCCCCCCGCCGGAGGCATCAATTCTGTAAGGCCTGCCCTGCCGCCGGCACCAGATCCACCACCACGATCTCGGGCGGCACCCCCAGCCGCAGCGGCACGATGGAGGTGCCAAGGCCGGAGGATACCAGCAGCCAGCGCCCGTTTTCGCGGAACAGCCCGCGCCGGTGCGCCTCCAGAAACGGGTTCAGGTAAAAGTGCCAGCCCGGCGGCAGCCACACCTGCCCGCCGTGGGTGTGGCCGGCGAAGTGCAGCTGGCTGCGGCCCTGGATTTCCTGAAAGGTTTCCGGCTCGTGGCTCAGGCTAATCAGCGGCTTGCCCGGCGGTGCAGCGGCGATAGCGGCGTTCAGGCCGGGGGCGGGCGGCGGCAGATGCGCGCGTGAATCGGCGCCTGCCACCAGCAGCGGCCCCACATCGATGTAGCTGCCCGCCAGCAGCGTGAGACCGGTGCCGGCAAAGGCCGCCGGGGTCCATGTCTGCGCGTCATGGTTGCCCATCACCGCAACCCGCCCCAGCGGTGCGCGCAGCTTCTGCAACTCGGCAATCACTCGCCACACCCGCATCGGCTCCGGCTCAAACAGCTTTCCGCCCACAAGATCGCCGGGTATCACCACCAGATCAGGCTTTTGCGCGTTTGCCAGCGCCACGATCCGGCCGATGCGCCGCGTCGGCATGTCGATTTCGCTGCCATGGATATCGGCCAGCTGCACCACCCGCAGCGGCCGCGACAGCCCCTCTATCGGCACCCGGTAGTTCACCACCACCGGGTCCGCCACCGCGCCGGCAAGCCCGGCCACCAGCAGCGCTGCGGCTGCAATCAGCAGGGCTGCCAGCAGGCGCATAAAGCCCCTGACCGGGCTCAAGCCGCGCGTTTGGCCTCGGCCTGTCCGTAAAAGGTCTGCCCTTTCGCTGCCATGTCACGCAGCATCTGGGGCGGGGTAAACCGTTCGCCGTGCGCCTGTGCCAGCCGGTCGAGCGTTGCCACCACAGTGGCCAGCCCAATGGTGTCCATATGGCTGAACGGCCCGCCGGTGTGCGGCATGAACCCCCAGCCGAAGATGGCGCCAAGGTCGCCGTCCTCGGGCGTTTCCAGCACGCCTTCGCCCATGCAGCGCGCGCACTCCACCAGCTGGCGGTAGAGCATCCGCTCCTTCACCTCGGCCGGGTCCGGCTGAACGGTTGCCAGCCCGCCGGCCACGGTTTCCACCAGCTCGGACCAGAGGTACTTCTTCGCCGGCGCATCGGGATACACGTAAAAGCCCTTGGCATTCTTGCGCCCCTGCCGGCCCAGATCATGCATCTTGGTAATCACCGCATCCGAAGGCCCGGGCTTATAGGCATCGCCCAGATCGGCCTTGGTCTGCTGGCCCACCTTGTAGGAAAGATCGAGGCCCACCTCGTCGTTCACCGCCAGCGGCCCCACCGGCATGCCCATGTGGCGGCCGATGTTCTCGATAAGCGCCGGGTTGGTGCCTTCGCCCAGCAGCGCCAGCCCTTCCTGCACATAGGTGCCAAAGCAGCGCGAGGTATAGAACCCACGGCTGTCGTTCACCACGATCGGCGTTTTCCTTATCTGCTGCACATAATCCAGCGCCTTGGCGATAGCCGCCGGCCCGGTTTCCTTGCCCACGATAATCTCCACCAGCGGCATCTTCTCAACCGGCGAGAAGAAGTGGATGCCGATGAAATTCTCCTGCTTCGACCATGCCTTGGCCAGCCCGGTTATCGGCAGCGTGGAGGTGTTGGAGCCAAAAATCGTATCCGCGCCCACCACTGCTTCGGTCGCCTGGGTCACCCCGGCCTTTATCTCGCGGGTCTCGAACACCGCTTCGATAATCAGGTCGCAGCCCTTCAGGTCCGCATAATCGCTGGTGGGGTGGATGCGCGCCAATATGGCCTCCGCCTTGGCCGGGTCGGTGCGCTTCTTGGCCAGCCGGTCCGCGGTATACTGTTTGCCCTTTTCCGCCGCCGCCATGTCACGGTCCAGCAGCACCACCTCGATACCCGCCTGCGCGCTCACCATGGCCACGCCCGCGCCCATCAGCCCGGCGCCGAGCATGCCCAGCTTCTTCACCGGCATCGCCGGCTGGCCCTTGGGCCGCCGCGCGCCCTTTTCCGCCGCCTGCTTCGATACAAACAGGGATCGGATCATGTTGCCCGCCTGCGGGTCGGCCACCACCTTCGCAAAATACTTGCTCTCCACCCGGATGGCCGTGTCCATCGGCAGCTGCGCGCCTTCATACACGGCTGAAAGAATGGCAATCGGCGCGTTCATGTTGCGGTTGGTGCTCTTCACCGTCATCGCCGTGCCCGCCACGAATGTCTGCACGAAACCGGGGTTGAACATGCCGGCCCCGCCGGGGAATTTGAAGCCCTTCTCGTCCCAGGGCTGGGTGTGCCTGGTCGGGTTGGCCTTCACCCAGGCGGTGGCGCGCGCCACCACTTCATCAGCCGGCGCCAGCTCCTGCACCACGCCAAAGCCCAACGCCTCCTGCGGGCTCATGTTCTTGCCCTGCAACAGATACATCAGCGCCGGCTGCACGCCCATCAGCCGCGGCAGCCGCTGGGTGCCGCCAGCGCCGGGGAACAGCCCCACCATCACTTCGGGCAGGCCGAGCGTCACCTTGGGATTGTCCGCCACCACCCGGTAATGGCAGGCCAGCACAAATTCCAGCCCGCCGCCCAGCGCCAGGCCGTTCACGGCGGCCGCCACCGGCTTCCCACAGGTCTCCAGCGCCCGCAGCAGCTTGTTGAGCGCAAACACGCCGTCAAACAGCGCCGCCATGCGGGACTTTTCCTCGCCGCCGCCGCCGCCGCTCAGCATGAAGCCCATGCCCTTCAGGTCCGCCCCCGCCATGAAGCCGGAAGGCTTGCCGCTGGTAATCACCGCGCCCTTCACCGCCGGGTCGGTCTTCAACCGCTCCACAGCCAGCGCCAGGTCCCGGGTCACCTCGGCATTAATCACGTTCATCGAAAGCCCGGGCACATCGATGGTCAAAAGCAATATGCCATCGGCATCGAGGCTCTGGTGAATGGCGGTATCGGTCATGTCATTTCCCTTCGCGTCGGCTCAGCCGCTCAAATACGCTCGATGATGGTGCCGGTGCCCATGCCCGCGCCCACGCACAGGTTGATGAGCGCGGTGCCCTTGCCGGTCCGCTCCAGCTCGTCGAGCACGGTGCCCAAAATCATCGCGCCGGTGGCGCCCAGCGGGTGGCCCATGGCAATCGCCCCGCCGTTCACATTTATCCGGCCATGGTCGATGTTGAAGGCCTGCATGTAGCGCAGCACCACGCTGGCAAAGGCCTCGTTCAGCTCGAAAAGGTCGATATCGTCCTTGGTCATGCCAGCGCGCTTCAGCACCTTGGCAGCCACAAACTCCGGCCCGGTCAGCATGATCATCGGCTCCGAGCCAATGCTCGCCATGGCGCGGATGCGGGCGCGCGGCTTCAGCCCGTATTTCTCGCCAATCTCGCGGTTGCCCACCAGAATCGCCGCCGCACCGTCCACAATGCCGCTCGAATTGCCGCCGGTGTGCACATGGTCGATCCGCTCCACTTCGGGGTATTTCATCAGCGCCACCGCATCAAAGCCCGGCATCTGCTCGCCCATGCCGGTAAAGGCCGGGGAAAGGCTGCCGAGCGACTGCATGTCGGTGCTGGCGCGCATATGCTCGTCATGGTCCAGCACCACTTCGCCCATCACATCGCGCACCGGCAGGATCGAGCGCTTGAACCGCCCCTCCGCCCAGGCCTGTGCGGCCCGGCGCTGGCTTTCCATCGCATAGGCATCCACATCATTGCGGCTGAAGCCATATTTGGTGGCAATCAGGTCCGCACCAATGCCCTGCGGCGCAAAATAGGTCTTGAACGCCACTGCGGGGTCCATCGCCCAGGCGCCGCCGTCGCTCCCCATCGGCACCCGGCTCATGCTCTCCACACCGCCGCCAATGGCAAACATCGCCTCGCCCGCCATCACCTTGGCGGCGGCCATGTTGGTCGCCTCAAGGCCGGACGCGCAGAAGCGGTTGATCTGCACACCCGCCACGCTCTCGGCATAATCGGCATTCAGCACGGCCACGCGCGCAATGTCGCTGCCCTGCTCGCCAATCGGCGCCACACAGCCAAAAACCACATCATCCACATCAGCGGTGTCGATGTTGGTGCGGTCCCGGATGGCGGCCAGCACCTGGGTGGCAAGGCTTATCGGCGTTATCTCATGCAGCTTGCCGTCCTTCTTGCCGCGCCCGCGCGGGGTACGAACGGTATCGTAAATGAATGCGTCTGCCATGGTGCTGCTCCTCAAGTCGGTTCTGGCTCAGCCGGCGCGGCCGGCCCGTTTTTCGCTGCCGGCGGTCTCGCCGGTCCCGGTGCTTCCGGTCATTGTTTCCAGCAAAGCACAAAAGCTTTGCAGTTCATCGATGGTGGCTTCGATATCGGCACGCTGGGCGGCCAGATCGGCAATCCTTGTCCGGCACTTTTCCAGCGTCACCCGGCGCTGCATCAATCGGCCGTCGCCAAGGTCATACAGGTCTATCATCTCGCGGATTTCGGCGAGCGAAAACCCCACATTCTTGGCGCGCAATATCCACGCCAGCCGGGCGCGGTCCCGCCGTGAATATACCCGGTTCTGGCCCTGCCGCTCGGGCGCGATCAGCCCCTGGTCTTCATAAAAGCGAATCGCTCGCGGGGTCACGTTGAAGGCCTGCGACAGCTCGGTAATGGTAAAGCTGTGCGGCCCCTCGCTGGGCAGCGCTACCGGCAGCACGGCAAAGGCTGTTGGTCCGGTGTCCTGCATCGCCCCGGGTTAGTTTACGCGAACGTCAACTGTCAAGGCTGGCGACCGGGCTGGCCCACCGGCTCCAGAGCGCCATCGGCCCCGATCCGCCGGTAAAAACAGCTCATCTCGCCGGTGTGGCAGGCCGGCCCGGCCGGCTCCACAATCACCAGCAGCGCATCCTGGTCACAGTCAATCCGCAGGTCCACCACCCGCTGGGTGTTCCCCGATGTGGCGCCCTTGTGCCACAGCTCGGCCCGCGACCGGCTCCAGTAATGCGCCTCGCCGGTGGCCAGCGTTGCCGCCAGCGCATCGGCATTCATATGCGCCACCATCAGCACCGCGCCGCTCGCCGCATCGATGGCCACGGCGGTTATAAGCCCGGCTGCGTCCCAGCGCGGCACCAGCGATGTTCCAGCGTGATTGCTCATATGACAATTCCATGGCGGTTTCGGGGGCGACAAGCCGGCGCCCGCTTTCTATATGCCCCTTAGCTGCTGCGCTTACGAGGCACCCTTTGTGATAGCCAATATGCTTACCCCAAAATGCTGACAACCGATCCGTGGGAAGATGATCACCTGCACGAAGAGTGCGGGGTGTTCGGCGTCTGGGGCGCGCAGGGCGCGGCTGCGGTCACAGCACTCGGCCTGCACGCGCTGCAGCACCGGGGGCAGGAGGCCGCCGGCATCACCAGCTTCGATGGCAAGGATTTCCACACCCACCGCGCCATGGGCCATGTCGCCGGCAATTTCGATTCAGACGAGATCATCCGCAAGCTGAAGGGCGATGTCGCCATCGGCCACAACCGCTATTCCACCACTGGCGAAACCGCGCTGCGCAATGTGCAGCCGCTGTTTGCGGAGCTCGCCTCGGGCGGCTTTGCAGTGGCCCACAACGGCAATATCTCCAACGCCGTCACCCTGCGGCGGGAGCTGGTGCGGCGCGGCTCCATCTTCCAGTCCACATCGGATACCGAGGTCATCATCCACCTCGTCGCCACCTCCTCCTACCGCACCCTGCTCGACAGGTTCATCGATGCCCTTAAGCGGGTGGAGGGCGCCTGGTCGCTGCTGTGCCTCACCTCCGAAGGCATGCTGGCCGCGCGCGATCCGCTGGGCGTGCGCCCGCTGGTGCTGGGCCGCCTGGGCGATAGCTATATCCTCGCGTCCGAAACCGTGGCGCTCGATGTAGTGGGCGCCACCTTCCTGCGCGCGGTGGAGCCGGGCGAACTCATCATCATCTCGGGCACCGGGCTGCGCTCCATCCGCCCGTTCGCCGAGGCGATGCCCCGGCCCTGCATCTTCGAACATGTCTATTTCAGCCGCCCCGATTCGATGGTCGATGGCACCAGCGTCTACCAGTCCCGCAAGGCCATCGGTGCCGAGCTGGCGCGCGAAAGCCCGGTGGAGGCCGATATGGTGGTGCCGGTGCCCGATTCCGGCACCCCCGCCGCCATCGGCTATGCACAGGAAAGCGGCATTCCCTTCGAGCTCGGCATCATCCGCTCGCATTATGTGGGCCGCACCTTCATCCAGCCCGGCGATCAGATCCGCAATCTGGGCGTCAAGCTCAAGCACAATGCCAACCGCGCGATGATCACCGGCAAGCGGGTGGTGCTGATCGACGATTCGATCGTTCGCGGAACTACATCGGTAAAGATCGTGCAGATGCTGCGCGAAGCGGGCGCGCTGGAGGTGCACATGCGCATCGCCAGCCCGCCCACCCGGCACAGCTGCTTTTACGGGGTGGACACGCCGGAACGCTCGAAGCTGCTGGCAGCACAGATGGACGTGGCGCGGATGCAGAGCTTCATCAAGGTGGATAGCCTCGCCTTTCTCTCCACCGACGGCCTGTACCGCGCGCTCGGCGAACAGGCGCGCAACGCCGATGCCCCGCAATTCTGCGATGCCTGCTTCACCGGTGATTATCCGACCCGGCTCACCGACCAGGAAGAGGCCGAAGCGCCCGACCAGCTGAGCCTGCTTGCCGAGAGAGTCATCTGAATATGGCGACCGAACCGGGCGACAAGCCCCTCGCCCTCGTAACCGGCGCCAGCCGTGGCATCGGCGCGGCAATGGCCGTGGCGCTCGCCGCTGCCGGCCATCACGTCATCCTCACCGCGCGAGACGACAAGGCGCTGGAGAAAACCGATGATGCGGTCACCGCCGCCGGCGGCACTGCCACCATCGCACCGTTTGATCTCACCGATGGTGCCGCCATCGACAGGCTGGCAGCAGCGCTCGCCTCGCGCTGGGGCCGGCTGGATGTGCTGGTCCTGAACGCCGGGCTGCTCGGCACGCTGGCGCCGGTGCCGCATATCGAACCCAAGGAATGGGACAAGGTGATCGCGGTCAACCTCACCGCCAACTGGCGGCTGCTCCGCGCGCTCGATCCGCTGCTCCGGCGGGCCGGCGCTGGCGAGGTGGTGGCACTCACCTCCTCGGTCGGCAGCAGCCCGCGCGCCTATTGGGGGGCCTATGCCGCTTCCAAGGCCGGGCTTGAGAACCTCATTGCCACCTACGGCGACGAGGTGGGGAAGGTAAGCGCCATCCGCACCCACATCATCGATCCCGGCGCCACCCGAACCGCGATGCGGGCCCGCGCCTTTCCAGGCGAGGACCCGCTATCGGTAAAGCCGCCGGAAGATGTGGCAGCAACGGTCATGGCAGCGCTCGCAGCGCCGCGCTGAACCTCAGGCCAGAACAGAAGTTGCCCGCTGCCGCCGGCGCAGGCTCGCGCCGATGAAGCCGAAGCCTGCCACCAGCATCGCCCAGCTCGCCGGCTCGGGCACGGCGGTGATGATGCGAATGCTGTCACCGGGAGTGCTGGCGGTGAAGTTGAAGGATGCAGTCTTGCCACTGAAGGTCACAAAATCGCCAGCTTCCAGTCCGCGCAGGTTTGGGAGCAGATAGTTTACGTTCGGCTTGCCAAATATATCGCCGGCGAGCAGCCGCTGGCGGCTGGTCAGGATGCCAAGCACATTGGTCGCAAAAGTGATGTTGCCAATGACGCTACGGTTCCCATTCGGGTCGAACACCAGATAATGGCTGTTGATCTTGGTGCCGGCTGCAATCGTGCTGCCGACATTTACCGCGAAGTTCCCAAGCGTCGCCACGCCCTGCAATTCGTTGAACGCGCGAACATTATTGTCCTGAAAATTGTCATTGCCCACGGCGAAGCCAGCCGGAATCGGATCGATGAGCAGGAAGCTGCCCGGATTGGTGCCGGTAACGGCCGTGCCGCCCGTGAGCGCACCACCGGTGATGACAGCCGCAGCCGGCACTGCACTCGCCAAGCCGGCAAGAACGGTCGATGCAATCAGGATAGTACGCAGCATGGATTTTCTCCGGTTTGACAAATCTTAACGTTTGCCTAACCGATAATTAACGCCTTGGCAATTAGACATTTGTTAACTTTTTTTACGCTCACAAGCGCCGACACACGCCTTTGCATCGGTGTTAAATACATGTTTTCATATAGATATATGGTTAACATTCACTGGGCATTAAGATGAACAAAAGCCTGCCCTGCGGCACGTCAAACAGCTGGCAGCCTTCCAAACCTTGCTCGGCGTGGTCTTTGGAGCCTGAAAATCATTCGAAAGCCGGCCCACAAACGCTCAAAGGCCGCCGATTCGCCGGACACAGCCATGCCGAAACGCCGGCCGCGCATATGCATCGGCCGGCCTGTTCAACAGCCAGGAAACCCTCTCGGGTCAGGCTGTAACGGGAGCCTGGGCCCGCCGGCGCCGCGAAACCGCACCGATCAACCCGAAACCGGCAATAAGCATCGCCCAGCTCGCCGGCTCCGGAACCGCGGTCAAAACCCGGATGGTATCGCTCGGGTTCGAAGCGGAAATATTATAGGTCAACACATTCCCGGCGAAGGTAACAACATCGCCCCCTTCCAGCCCGCTCGCGCTCACGAAGCTATAGGTCACCCCGGGCCGGCCCAGAAAGTTGCTGGCGTTTAACAAGCTCTGCGTGGTGGCCAAGCCGAGAATGCGGCCATTGAACGTCACGGTTCCGCGCGCGCTACGGTTGACCAGCGGATCAAAATTCAAAAGCTGGCTGTTGACGATCGTTCCAGCGGCAATTGAGCCGCCCCGGACCGCAAGGTTGGAGAGCAGGGTGATCTTCTGCAACTCGTTCACAGCCCGAACGTTGTTGTTGCCGAACTCATTGCCGCCAACCGTGAAGCCGGGGCCGGGTGTCACGATCTGAAAGACCCCGCCATTGGTAAAGGCGCTCCCCGCAGTGAGCGTGCCCGAAACCACCACCGCATGCGCCGGTGCCGCCAGAACCAGCGACACTGCGAGCAAAACCACACTCTTGTTCATGTACATTACCTTCGATCCTCAGCCTTCGACTTAGGACAACAGTAATATTTCAACAAGTAGTGTTAACTCTTGTTCACAATCTCAAACTATTCAAGACATTTGAGCCTGCGCCGCCAAAAAGCGCCAAACCTGCCCCCACACCGATCATCAAGCCAACCACCAGCACCAGCCACCGCGTCCAGCGGGCAGCGCTGCGGTCATACCACCAAGCCCAAAACCCGTTGCGGATCAACCAGAGCCGGCGGAACCGCATCGCAAATCAGCCGTCCTTCTGCCGCCGGGCCTTGTCCAGCTTTTTCAATATGATATCGCGCTTCAGCCGGCTCAGATGGTCGGTTAACTGCGCGCCATCCAATGGGGGGCTCTCATGCGGGTTGATACTAGGCCGCTCAGGAGCTGGAGACTAGCAGCGTCGGCTGTCAGCCTCCAGCACAGCAACCTTCCGACGGCGGCGCATGCTTCCGCCGATCAGGCCAAAGCCTGCAATTAAAGTTGCCCAGGTTGCGGGCTCAGGAACCACGTTGAGCGCAGCAGCATAGCCATATTGCCCCTCCGAAATTTCAGTCAATGCGCCACTCAGGCTCGTCAGGGAGCCACCAGCTGTCACAGAAACACCAGTCACCTTCGCAGTACTGAAAAAATCGACCGAGCTGCCATCAAAGAGATCAAAGGAGTGCAGCGACGACAGCAGTGTAAAGGAGGAACCGGCAAGCGCATCGAACGATAGCGTCAGGTTAGATCCGGGATATTGACCAGTTGTACAACTGTTGAATACGTTAGAACACATCCTGTCAGAATCCAATATTGAGTAATCATCTTGCAAATTAATCCATGTTGCGAACCCCATATTTTGATCATTATGAGGAACAAATGAATTCACAAAAGATTGCCCAGTGTTTAAATTAACCCGAGTTGTTAATTGACCCGTTTCGGACCATATGGTAGTAGATTCTATAGAATTACCAGAAACTGCATCTACCGTAATCGTAGTAAATGTATTTTCTGCCTTATCATACGATAATTTTTTTATAAGCGATCCTGATATGCCGCCATTATTATTAAATTTCTCAATTCCAGTGTTAAAATAATTGGGATCAAATCGCTCGAATGAATTCGACGCATTTGGAGATGTATTTTGTAACGACAGCAAAGAATAAACATCACCGCCAAAAGTCGGTTTTAATTCCCAATTGCCACCCTTCACGGCATATACGCTGTAATTAGTATAAGCTATGGCATCTATGCCATCGGGGTCATCAACAATATTGATGTTGCCATCAATAGAAAAAGTGAAATTTATGTTGACCGTAGCGCCAGGAGCGCCTGCAACAGTGAAAACATCAATCCAATTCGAGGTTGCCGTTTGATTGTACTCGGGCATAGCTTTAGAGTAAATTTTATTTACACCATAGCGTGTAACAGCCCGGCTGTCGGTTCCACCAAAAGTCGTGGAGACTAGCTGGCCCGCCTGAGAACTGCCTTGAGCATCCCTGATGTGAATCTGCAGAGCATCATCAAATGAATTCGATTCAACTCCCGACAAAATCTGCTGGGAAGCCGCCTTGGTAGCCAGACCAAAGCACACCAACGTAATCAATACCATACTACAGGCAGACGATTTAAAGGACAGCATCTCTGGCCCCCGAGACTAACAATCAGCTTCAAACAAAGTTACGCGACAGTATATTTTATCATGAAAATTCAAAAACTGTCAAGCGACAGTTTTATTTCGCATATTCAATATGTTATCAAAAAAGCATGTAAAAAACAAAATAAAATTTGCCGGTTCGGCGCCTCAGGAGAGGATACGCCGCGCCTTCTCAAGCTTCTTCATGATCATGTCGCGCTTCAACCGGCTCAGATGGTCGATGAACAGCACGCCGTTCAAATGGTCCATCTCATGCTGGAGGCAGGTGGCGATCAACCCGTCCAGATCTTCTTCATGGGCTTTGCCCTGTTCGTCGACCCAGTGCGCCTTGATCCGTGCTGGCCGGTCGACATCGGCAAACTGCTCCGGCACCGACAGGCAGCCTTCGCTGTACACCGACATTTCGTCTGATTCCCACAGCACTTCGGGGTTGATGAACACCCGTGGCTCGCGCACATATTCGATCGTCTCGGGGTCGGCGTCCTCGGTCACCTCGCCTTTCGGGCGCTGCAGATCGATCACCAATATCCGCTCGGCCACCCCCACCTGAATCGCCGCCAGCCCTATGCCGGGCGCATCGTACATCGTCTCGAACATGTCCGCGATCAGCGCGCGGTGGGCATCGGTCACCACCTCTACCGGCTTGGAGATGGTGCGCAGCCGGGCGTCCGGCGCTTCGATGATAGGGAGGATGGCCATAGGCCTCAGCTAGGAAGCCGCCGCCACTTCGTCAAGCAAGCCGCAATCAGGCAAGAGGGCGTCTTGCTCGCCTTCACCCAATCGCGCGCCGCGCGCGCAGGGCCAGCGCCAGCGTGCCCTCGTCCATCAGGTCCAGCTCGCCGCCCACCGGCAGGCCGTGTGCCAGCTGGGTCACGTTGGTGCCAAGCCCGGCCAGCCGCTCGGCCACATAATGCATGGTGGTCTGCCCCTCCAGCGTGGCGTTCATCGCCAGCACCACTTCGGTAAAGCCCCCCGCCTGCACCCGCGCCACCAGGCCATCTATCGCCAGATCGCCCGGCCCCACCCCGTCGATGGCGGAAAGCCGCCCGCCGAGCACATGAAACCGCCCCGCAAACAGCCGCTTGCCATCGAGCGCCCAAAGGTCGGCCACCTCCTCCACCACGCACAGGCTGGCCGGGTCCCGGCGCGGGTCCGCGCACACGGTGCAGGGGTCGCTGGTATCGATGTTGCCGCACAGTCCGCAGGTCACCAGCGTATCGGCCAGTGTCTGCAAGGCCGCCACCAGCGGTGCGAGCGCGGTTTCGCGCCGTTTCAAAAGGTGCAGCACCACCCGCCGCGCCGAACGCGGCCCAAGCCCGGGCAACCGGGCGAGCGCGCTAGCCAGCGCTTCAATCTGCGGCGATGCCATGCCCTGCCCTCATGCCAGCGCCCGGCGCTGGCTGCAACCGCCGCCCTTCCCGCCCGATGCGGGTTGCGCTAGAGCCGGCAGCAACAATCCCGAACAAAGGACCACGCCCATGACCGCCGTCGGCAAGGACAGCCTGAAAACCCGCCGCAGCATGAGCGTGGATGGCCGCACGGTTCATTATTACAGCCTCGCCGCCGCTGCGGAGGCGCTGGGCAGCATAGATACCCTGCCCTATTCGATGAAGGTCCTGTTCGAAAACCTGCTGCGCTTCGAAGATGGCAGCACGGTGAAGGTGGCGGACCTGCAGGCGATGGTCGATTGGGCGAAAGACCGCCGGTCGGACCATGAGATAAACTACCGCCCGGCGCGCGTGCTGATGCAGGATTTTACCGGCGTGCCCTGCGTGGTCGATCTCGCCGCCATGCGCGATGCCATGACCAGCCTTGGCGGTGACCCGCAGAAGATCAACCCGCAGGTGCCGGTAGATCTGGTCATCGACCATTCGGTGATGGTCGATGAATTCGGCACGCCCCAAGCGTTCGAGGATAATATGGACCTCGAATATGCCCGCAACATCGAGCGCTACGAGTTTCTGCGCTGGGGATCGTCCGCTCTCAAGGGCTTCCGCGTGGTGCCGCCGGGCACCGGCATCTGCCACCAGGTGAACCTCGAATATCTGGCCAAGGCGGTCTGGACCTCGGAAGATGCCAGCGGCGAAACGGTCGCCTACCCCGATACCGTGGTGGGCACCGATAGCCACACCACCATGATCAACGGCCTCGGCGTGCTCGGCTGGGGTGTGGGCGGTATCGAGGCCGAAGCCGCGATGCTCGGCCAGCCGGTCTCCATGCTTATCCCCGAAGTGGTGGGCTTCAAGCTTTCGGGCACCATGGCCGAAGGGATTACCGCCACCGATCTGGTGCTCACTGTCACCCAGATGCTGCGTTCCCACGGCGTGGTCGGCCGGTTCGTGGAATTTTTCGGCCCCGGGCTCGATGCACTCAGCCTCGCAGACCGTGCCACCATCGCCAACATGGCGCCCGAATACGGTGCCACCTGCGGCTTCTTCCCCATCGATACCAAGACCATCGATTACATGCGCCTGACCGGCCGCGACGAGCCCACGCTGGCACTGGTGGAAGCCTATTGCCGCGCGCAGGGCCTATGGCGCACGCCTGAAAGTGCTGACCCGGTATATACCGAGGCACTGGCGCTCGATCTCGCCACCGTGCAGCCCAGCCTCGCCGGCCCCAAGCGGCCGCAGGACAAGGTGCTGCTCGGCAACGCCCGTACCGCTTTCGAAAGCGAGCTTGCCGGCGCCTACAAGCAGGCCGGCCGCATGGATGTGCGGGTGCCCGTGGAGGGCCGCGCCGACGATCTGGGCCACGGCGATGTGGTGATCGCCGCCATTACCAGCTGCACCAACACCTCCAACCCCAATGTGCTGATTGCCGCCGGGCTGGTGGCAAAGAAGGCCCGCGCGCTCGGCCTTGCCAGCAAGCCATGGGTAAAGACCAGCCTTGCACCGGGCTCGAAGGTGGTGACCGATTACCTTGTAAAATCAGGGCTTCAGGAAGATCTGGATGCGCTGGGCTTCAACCTTGTGGGCTATGGCTGCACCACCTGCATCGGCAACTCGGGCCCGCTGCCCGCCCCCATCAGCGCCGCCATCAACGGCAACGACATGGTGGCCGCCAGCGTGCTCAGCGGCAACCGCAACTTCGAAGGGCGGGTCTCGGCCGATGTGCGCGCCAACTATCTCGCCTCGCCGCCGCTGGTGGTCGCCTATGCACTGGCCGGCACCATGCGGAAAGACCTGACCACCGAGCCGCTGGGCACCGGCAGCAACGGCAAGCCGGTGTATCTGAAGGATATCTGGCCCAGCAATCACGAAGTTGCCGAAACCGTTCGCGGCGCGGTCACCTCGGCTGCCTTCCAGGCGCGCTATTCCAACGTGTTCGAAGGCGATGCGCGCTGGCAGGCGATCAAGGTGGAAGGCGGCGCCACCTACAAGTGGAACGCCGGCTCCACCTATGTGCAGAACCCGCCCTATTTCGAGGGCATGACCATGACCCCCGCCCCGGTGTCAGACATCATCGGCGCCCGCACGCTGGCGCAATTTGCGGATTCGATCACCACCGATCACATCTCGCCCGCCGGCAGCATCAAGGCCAGCTCACCCGCCGGCGTGTATCTGGCCGAGCATCAGGTGGCCCGCGCCGAGTTCAACTCCTACGGCGCGCGGCGCGGCAACCACCAGGTGATGATGCGCGGCACCTTCGCCAACATCCGCATCAAGAACGAGATGGTGCCGGGGATCGAAGGCGGCGTTACCCGCCACATCCCTTCGGGCGAGGAACTGCCCATCTATGATGCCGCCATGCGCTACAAGGCGGAAGGCGTGCCGCTGGTGGTGATCGCCGGCAAGGAGTATGGCACCGGCTCGTCGCGCGACTGGGCGGCCAAGGGCACCATGCTGCTGGGCGTGCGCGCCGTGGTGGCGGAAAGCTTCGAGCGCATCCACCGCTCCAACCTCATCGGCATGGGCGTGCTGGCACTGGAATTCGCGCCCGGCTCCTCACGCCAGTCGGTGGGGCTGACCGGAGACGAACTCTACACCATCGAAGGGCTGGGCGCCTTGAAGCCCCGCCAGCAGCTCACCGTCCACTTTACCCGCCCCGATGGCACCAAAGGCAGCTTCCTCACCGTGGCGCGGATCGATACCGAGCAGGAGCTGGAATATTACTATGCCGGCGGAATCCTGCCCTATGTGCTGCGGAAACTGGCCGCCTGAGCAAAGGCGGCGTGTGGGGTTCCACGTGGAACATTAACAGCTTCGGCCGGTTCGCTCGCGGGCGGGTTGAGACAAGGCAAGGGAGCCTCCGGCGGGGGGGGGGGGGGGGGGGGGGG
>JBBQIP010000044.1:0-15144 GCA_038325045.1 Sphingomonadales bacterium | reverse complement strand
GCACCGGGTGCGGCAGGGCCGGTCGCGTGAAGTGGTGGTGCCGCGCCTGCCCGAACGGCGGGACGAGATCGGCGCACTCGCGCGGGCGCTTTCGGACATGTCGATAGCGATCAGGGCGCAGATCGACGCCACCGAGGCGTTTGCCGCCGATGTGGCGCATGAACTCAAGAACCCGCTCGCCTCCATGCGCTCGGCGGTCGATACGCTGGGCCAGATCGAGAAGCCGGACCTGCGCGCCCGGCTGATGGACATCATCCGCGATGATGTGGCGCGAATCGACCGGCTGATCACCGATATCTCCGATGCCAGCCGGCTCGACGCCGAACTCTCGCGCACCCGCTTCGAGCGGCTGGACGCAGCGGCGCTGGCCGAAGGGCTGGTCGAGGCCTATCGGACCGCCCGGCTGCCCTCTTCGGTGGGCATAAGGTTTCAGGGCGACGGCCGGCCGGCGCCGGTGGAGGGGGATCCGGCGCGGCTCGCGCAGGTGCTCCGCAACCTCATCGACAATGCGCTTTCGTTTTCACCGCCCGGCGGCGAGGTGGTGGTGAGCGCGGAACGCCGGGGTAGCGATATCGTGCTGGTGGTGACCGATGAAGGCCCCGGCGTGCCGGCCGAAAACCGCTCCGACGTGTTCAAGCGCTTTTATTCCGAGCGGCCGGAAGCGGAGGATTTCGGTCGCCATTCCGGCCTCGGCCTGTCCATCGCCGCGAGCATCGCGGCTGCCCACGGCGGCCATGTGATGCTTGCCGATCCGCCTGCGGGCTACGGCGCGGCCTTCGTGCTCACGCTGCCGGCAGCATGAACACGCCGCCGCCGGATACCATCCATGGGACCGTCGTGGCATCCCCCGGAACGCCTGCTCGCGGCCTGCTGCTGCTCGGTAGCCCCGGCGCCGGCAAGTCCGACCTTGCGCTCCGGCTGATCGACCGTGGCTGGCAGCTGGTGGCCGATGACCGGGTGGCGCTGGCCGCCGATGCCGCCGGAAGGCTGTGGGCAGCGGCTCCGGCAGCGCTCGCCGGGCAGATGGAAGTTCGAGGTATTGGCATCATCGATACCGGCCGCGCCGCTGCGGTGCCGCTGGCGCTGGTGCTCGATCTCGATGCAGCGCCCGAGCGGCTGCCGGACCCGCAGGGCTGGCAGGCACCGGGGCACCAGCACCATCCGCTGCCTAGGCTGGGCTTCGCGCCCTTTGCAGCGTCTGCCGCCATTGCGGCGGAACGCGCCTTGCGCCTGCACGGCCTCGCCCCCGACAATGGAGCGATGAGCGAATCGCCTCCCGATACTGCGCCAGCTCCTGCGCCTGCCGAGCGGCTGCCGATGCTGGTGGTCAGCGGCATGTCGGGCGCCGGCAAATCGACCACGCTGAAGGCGCTCGAGGATATGGGCTATGAGGTGGTAGACAATCTGCCGCTGGCACTGGCCGAGGCGCTGATCGCTGGCTCGAACAGCGGCCCTGAAACGCGCCCGCTGGCCTTTGGCATCGATATCCGCACCCGCGCCTTTGCCGCCGAGCCTTTGGTGGACCGGCTGCGGGCGCTGAAACACGCAGGCACCGACATCAGGCTGCTCTACCTCGATTGCGCCGATGATGCGCTGGTGCGGCGCTTTTCCGAAACCCGCCGGCGGCACCCGCTGGCGCAGGACCGGCCGGCCGTGGACGGCATTACCCGCGAGCGTAATCTCACCGCGCCCCTGCGGCGCTGGGCAGACCTGGTGATCGACACGTCCGACCTGTCTGCAGCCGATCTCCGCCGGCGCATTGCTGCCCGGCTGGGCGTATCCGCCGATGGCCGGCTCACCATCACCGTACAGTCGTTCGGCTTTGCCAATGGCCTGCCGCGCAATGCCGATCTGGTGTTCGACATGCGCTTCCTCTCCAACCCGCACTGGGAGCCGGCGCTGCGGCCGCTCACCGGGGAGGATGCAGCCGTTGCCGCCCATGTGGAGGCCGACCCGGCCTATGCACCGGCGGTGGACCGGATCGCGGACCTGCTGACCACGCTGCTCCCCGGCTATGGCCGCGAGGGCAAGGCCTATCTCACCATTGCCATAGGGTGCACCGGCGGGCGCCACCGCTCGGTTGCGGTGGCCCGCGCGATCACCGCCCGGCTTGAAGCCGCCGGCCATCCGGCGGTGCTGGAGCACCGGGATCTTGACCGCGCTGCCAGCGAGGCAGCCACCCCTCCAGCCGCCCCGCTCGTCGCAGGGGCAGGATGATGACCATTGACAAGGCCCCCGGCCAAGGTCCAACGCGCGGCCGATGATCGGCCTCGTCCTTGTTACCCACGGCCATCTCGCCCGTGAATTTGTGGCAGCCACTGAACATGTGGTCGGCCCGCAGGAGCGGATCGAGTCGATCTGCATCGCGGCTGAGGATGATATGGAGGCCCGCCGGGGCGATATCGCCGCCGCGCTGGCCAGGGTCGATACCGGCGCCGGGGTCATCATGCTCACCGACATGTTCGGCGGCACGCCCTCCAACCTCGCCATTTCGCTCATGGGCCCGGGCATAGAGGTGATTGCCGGCATCAACCTGCCCATGCTCATAAAGCTGGCCAGCGTGCGCCGCACGGTGGGCCTTGCGGCAGCGGTGGAAGCAGCGCAGGCGGCCGGGCGCAAATATATTGCGGTCGCCTCCAAGATGCTCGGCGAAGCCGCCTGAGCCCGACATGACCTGCGCCGAATGAGCAGTGTGAGCGCTGGCCCCGTGGAGGTGCCGATCATCAATCGCCGCGGCCTGCATGCCCGGGCCAGCGCCAAGTTCGTCACGCTGGCCAGCAGCTTCGATGCGGAAGTGACCGTGAGCCACGACGGCCAGAGCGTGACCGGCACCTCGATCATGGGGCTGATGATGCTGGCGGCCGGGCTTGGCGACACGGTCACCCTGGCTGCCACTGGCCCCGATGCGGTGGAGGCGCTGGACCGCCTGATTGGCCTGGTCGCCGACAAGTTTGGCGAGGATTAATGCAGCCGTAGCGGCCGCCGGCATTTCGCCACTCTTGCCGGGGCCAGCCGCTGCCCGTAAACCGCTCGCACATGCCCAGCGCCTTCCCGTTTTCCGCCATCGTCGGCCAGTCCCAGATGAAGCAGGCGCTGCTGATGGCGGCTGTCGAGCCGCGGCTGGGCGGCGTGATGGTGTTCGGGGACCGGGGCACCGGCAAATCCACCGCCGTGCGCGCGCTGGCAGCGCTGCTGCCACCCATGAAAGTGGTTCCCGGCTGTCGCTATGGCTGCGCGCCCGCCGATACCACAGCCTGCTTCGAAGGTTGCCGGGAGCGCGCCGGGCGCGCGGTCATCGAAGTGCCGGTGCCGTTTGTCGATCTGCCGCTCGGCGCCACCGAGGACCGGGTGGTCGGCAGCCTCGATCTCGAACGTGCGCTGGCCACAGGGGAAAAGCGTTTCGAGCCGGGCCTGCTCGCCAAGGCGAATCGCGGGTTCCTCTATATCGACGAGATCAACCTGCTTGAGGACCATCTGGTCGATCTGCTGCTCGATGTGGCGGTGTCTGGCCAGAATGTGGTCGAGCGCGAAGGCTTGAGCATCCGCCACCCGGCGCGGTTCATTCTGGTGGGCAGCGGCAACCCCGAGGAGGGGGAGTTGCGCCCGCAGCTGCTCGACAGGTTCGGCCTGTCGGTCGATGTGCGCACACCGTCTGACATTGCCGAGCGGATCGAGATCGTGAAGCGCTGCGATGCCTTTGACCGCGATCCAGCCGCCTTCAGTGCGCGCTACGAAGCAGACGAAGCGAGCGTGGTGGCGCTCATTGCCGCCGCCCGACGCAGATTGCCCAAGGTCGAGGTGTCCGATGCCATGCTGGAGCTTGGCACAAGGCTTTGCCAGGCGGTGGGGGCCGATGGCCTGCGCGGCGAGCTGACCCTGCTCAGGGCAGCCCGCGCCACTGCTGCCTTGGCCGCCAAAAAGCATGTGCTGCCCGGCCATATGGCCGCCGTGGCCAGCCTCGCGCTCCGCCACCGGATGCGCAAGACCGTGCTCGATGATAGCGGCAGCACGGCGCGGATCGACCGGGCGGTCGCCGAACTGATCCCGGCATGAGCGGTCTTTCCGGCGCGGGGCTGGTCGCGGCCGCGCCGGTTGCTGACGATGCGCTTGCGCCTGCGGAAGCCGCCGCCGCCCGCTGGGCGCTGGCGCTGGCGGCGCTGCCACTCATCTCGGAAACCCCGGCGCTGGGCGGGGTGTGGCTCCGCAGCCCGCCCGGGCCGGTGCGCGATATCTGGTGCGAGGCGCTGGCGCTGCACCGCCCGCTGCGCCGGCTGCCCTCCAACGCAGATGCCGATGCGCTTGATGGCGGGCTCGATCTCGCCGCCACGCTCGCCGCTGGCCGGCCGGTTATGCGGGCAGGGGTGCTCGATGAGCTTGGCGAGGGGATGCTGCTGGTGCCGATGGCCGAGCGACTGTCGCAGGCGCTGGCGGCGCGGCTGGCAGCAGCGCTCGATGCCGGCCAAATCACCATGGTGCTGCTGGACGAATCGCAAGAGGGGGATGACGCTGCCGGCATCGCCCCCGCGCTTGCCGAACGGCTGGCGGTGCACCTCAACCTTACCGGCGTGCGCTTGCCGATGGCGGCGCTGCTGGCGGGGGAAACGCCGTTTCTGGAACCCTGGATGCCCGAGGGCGACCTCGCCCCGGTGGCCGACCCGGCCAGCCAGCTGGCGAGTGCGGCCGCAGCGCTAGGCATCGCATCGGTGCGCGCGCCCATCCACGCGCTGCGGCTGGCCAATGCCCATGCGCGCTTGCATGAAAGGCTCGCCCCGGCGGCGCCCGATCTGGCGCTGGCAGCAGCGCTGGTGCTCGGCCCCCGCGCCACCCGGCTGCCACCCGGCGAGCCGGCCGACGCCCCCGAGCCGCCGCAGGACAGCGCCCCTCCACCCGAAACCCAGCCTCCCGAACCGCCACCCCCCGAACCGCCTTCCGACAGCAGCGATGAAACCGAATCGGCACCCGGCCCGGAGGCGCTGACCGATCTGGTGCTGGAAGCCGCTGCCGCCACCATTCCGCAAGGCGTGCTCGACGGGCTTTCGAAAGGCCTTGCCGCCCGCAGCAGCGCTGGCGGCAGCGCCGGCGCCAAGCGGCGCTCGATTACCTCGGGGCGCCCCGCCGGTGTTCGTGCCGGCGCCCCCGGCCGGGGTGCCCGCCTCGCGCTTATCGAAACCATCAAGACCGCAGCCCCGCGCCAGAAGCTGCGCCCGCCGCGCGAAGATGGCCGGCTCTCCATCCGGCACGATGATCTGCGCATCCGCCGCTTCGTGGCGCGCACCGCCACCACCACCGTGTTCGCCGTCGATGCCTCCGGCTCGGCCGCCTTTGCGCGGCTGGCGGAAACCAAAGGCGCCATCGAGCTGCTGCTCGCCCAGGCCTATGTGAAGCGCGCCGAAGTGGCGCTGGTGGCCTTTCGGGGCAGCGAAGCAACGCTCGCACTGCCGCCCACCCGAAGCCTGGTGCGGGCGCGCAAGGAGCTGGCCGGGTTGGCAGCCGGTGGCGGCACGCCCATCGCTGCCGGGCTGGCCATGGCGCGGCGGGTGGCGGAGGCCGAACGCTCGCGCGGCCGCACAGCGCTCATAGTGGTGCTTACCGATGGCCGCGCCAATGTGGGGGACGCAACCGGCCTGCCGCCGCAAGAAGCTGCCATGGCCGAAGCCCGCGCGCTCGCCGCCAGCGGGCTGGGCGCCGTGTTCATCGATTGCGCGGCCCGGGCGCGTTCCGAAGGCCCGGCACTGGCGGCCGCCATGCAGGCCCCGCATGTGCCGCTGCCCAGGCTGGATGCGAAACAGGTGGTAGCAGCGGTGGAAACCGCCCAAAGGGCAATTCTATGAGCGCTCCCGACTGGAAGCAGGACGGGGGCGATTGGCCCAACCGTGAAAGCAGCCGCTTCGTGCAGGCCGGCGGCCTGCGCTGGCATGTGCAGGTGATGGAGGCCGAGCGCGCCGATGCGCCGGTGCTGCTGCTCCTCCACGGCACTGCCTCCAGCACCCACAGCTGGCGCGATTTCGCGCCGCTGCTCACCCCCCATTTCAAGGTGGTGGCGCCCGATCTCCCCGGCCACGGCTTCACCTCCACAATGTCCCGCCCCAGCCCGGTTGCGGTGGGGGAGGCGATGGCGGAGCTTTTGTCGGCGCTCGAAGTTTCCCCCTCGCTCATCATCGGCCATTCGGCCGGCGCGGCGCTGGCGCTCAGCATGGCGGCGCGCGGGCAGGCCAGCCCCGGCGGCCTCATCGGCTTCGGCGGCGCGCTGCTGCCGTTTCCCGGCATGGCGGGTGCGCTGTTTCCGGCCATGGCGCGGATGCTGTTCGTAAATCCTTTCGTGCCCTCGCTGTTCGCCATGCGCGCGCGAATGTCCGGCGAGGTACCGGACTTTCTCATCCGCTCCACCGGCTCGCGCATCGATGCGCGCGGCGTCGCGCTCTACGAACGGCTGATGCGAAGCTCCGGCCATGTCGGCGGCGCCCTCTCGCTGATGGCGAACTGGAACCTCGAGCCGCTGGAAGCCGCCATGCCCGATATCGCGCTGCCGATTCTGCTCGCCCATGGCGCCCGCGATGCGACCGTGCCCTCGTCGGTTTCCACCACAGTCGCCAGCCGGCTGCCGGGCGGGCGGGCGCTTATCCTCGAAGGGCTCGGCCATCTGGCGCATGAGGAAGACCCGGCCACCCACGCCGCACTCACGCTGGACTTCGCCCGCGAAACCGGCATCCTGCGCTGATGCCAGCGAAATATTACGGCCTCATCGAAATGGTGATGATGTTCGGCATCGTCGGCGGGTTCACCGCCTGGACCTTCTGGAGCTTGCGCGAAAAACCCGGCGACAAAAAAGACCGTGACGACGAGCCGGGCGCGCCGGAGGCGCATGACTTCAAACGCCGCCGGAGGCCTCTCTCTTCAACCGTCGCCGGAGGCGCCTCCTAACCCCGGCGTGGCATCCGCCAAGGCAGCATCCACTGCACGATTTCGGATGCAAACCGGTCGAGCGACAGCGATTCGTGCACCGCGTGCACGGGCTCACCCCACAGCGTGGTGGCGAGTGCGGTGCGCGAATAAAAGGGCGTGTCCTCCCATGTCGCGCGCACCCGTGCGGCCTGTCCGGCATCGGCGCGGGTGGTTCGTGCCACCCGCCAGCCGGTGCCGGGCAGGCGCACGGGTTCGGGCATTTCCATCACGCTGGCGTTGCCGTCGGTGCCGATGCGGATGGCCATGCCGAAGTCTTCGCCGCCCCGCAGCTTGCCTTCATAGATCACCGCGGTATCGCCGTTTGCGAGGTGGGCGCGCGACCATTGCCAGTCGCGAAAGCCGTCTTCCAGCGGCTCGCTGCCATGGTTGGCATCGAGATAGCCGGTGCCGGTCCAGTTCAGGTCCGGGTGGGTCATCTCCACGCTCACCCGGGCGCGCGGGGCCAGCGGCTCCCATACATGCTTGCCGGATGGGTCCAGCCGGTAGCGGCGCTGGCCGAGCACTTGCGGCACCAGCCTGATCCGCCCGCGCACCGGCAGCGGGATCAGCGCATTCACCTCGTGCACATCGATCACCAGCGTGTCGCCGTCCCAGCTCAACTGGCTGGGGCCGATGCGAAGCGTGCGGGCATCGCGCCACAGCGCCTTTTCGCTGCGCTCGGTCATCGCCCATCGGCGCCCGCGCTTGCCGTAAAGCGCCACGTTCAACGAAACATGATTCTCCGGGCTGTGGCGCCCGCTGGCCTTGTAATAGGGCGAAAACACCGAACCGATGAAGGCGATTACGGTCAGGCCGAAGCGGCCGTCGTCGCTTTCGGCGTCGAGGTACCACCAGCGGTAGCCGTTGCGCGGGACCGGCTGGTCGAAGCGCGGGCCTTCAGAATCGCATCGCTCGCCAAGCGGCCGGACAAGGCCGCCATCGGCACCCCCGCTCCCGGATGCGCCGATCCCCCCGCTACCCACAGCCCCGGCAGCCGGGTCCTGCTGCCCGGCCGGCGGAAGCTGGCCTGCCACCCGTGCGAGGCCCGACCATAAAGGGCCCCACCGCTCGAAGGGAAAAGCGCCTCGAACATCGTCGGGTCCACAGTCACCATCGCTTCCGGCTGCAGGTCCAGTCCGCAGCGGCTCAGCGCCTCCAGGCTCGCGTTTCGACATTGTGCAATCTCTCCCCCGGAAAAGCCGCGCGCATCGCCGGTGGCGGGCGCGTTGATGATAAGCTGGAACCGTTCAAGTGGCGGCGGGTCGGTGCCGGTTCCCCGGTCCTGCGCGCACACATACACCGATGGCGCCTGCGGCAACCGCTTTTGCCCGAAGATATCGCGGAATTCTGCGGCATAATCGCTGGAGAAGCACACATTGTGCCGGTCCATCGCCCAGCCCTCGGGGCGCGCCGTGGCCATCACCACCAGCGCGGATAGTGACCGATCGCGCGGCAGCACTCCGGTCACGGCACCGGCGGCACCCACGCCCAGCCGCCCATCCGCCAGCGCGGAAATATCGCAATTGGCAATCACGTCGCTGGCGTCGATCACTTCGCCGCCCGCCAGCACCACGCCCGTGGCACGGCCGTTCTCCACCCGGATTTCGGCCACCTGCGCCCCGTAGCGCAGCCGGGCGCCGTGGCGTTCGGCCAGCCCGGCCACAGCTTCCGCCAGCTTGTGCATGCCGCCTTCCACCAGCCACACCCCGCGCGCCTCAAGGTGCGCAATCAGCATCAAGGTGGCAGTGGCCTCATAGGGGGAAGCCCCGCAATAGGTGGCATAGCGGCCATAAAGCTGGTGCAGCCGGGGGTCCTTGAAGTGCTTGCCCAGCGCCTTCCACAATGTCTGGAACGGGTTGATCGCCAGCATCTCGGGCAGGCCGGACAGGCCGAATCGCGCTGCCAGCCCGATCGGCGATGTCGCCGGCGCCTCCATGAACCGCTTTTCCAGCGCTTCGTAGATCCGCGCCGATTCGGCTTGAAAGCCGTCCCAGCCTCGCGCTTCGGCGGGGCCGGCAAAGGCGGCCACCGCATCGCGTGATCTCGCCCGGTCGTGCCACAGGTCGAGCCGGCTCCCATCCGGCCAGGCGTGGCGCGCCAGGCACGCGCTGGGGTGGAGGGTAAGACTGTCCTCCAGCCGCTCGCCGCAGGCATCGAACAGCGCCTCGAACACCGGCCGCGCGGTAAAAACCGTCGGCCCGGCATCGATGGCAAGGCCGCCGCACTCCACCGTGCGCAGCTTGCCGCCGGGCCGCGGTTGCCGCTCAAGCACCAGTGAAGGCACGCCGGCCGCGCCCAGCCAGGCGGCCGCGCAGAGCCCGCCGATTCCGGCACCGATAATGAGAACGGGCAATTCGCGCGCCACGTCTGGCAAACTTTCTCCGCGCCCGGCCCGGTGCCGGTGCTTTTCGAATGATTGACCGAGCCGGAGCCACTGTCCAGAGAAGATGACACCATGACCGTCAACGCGCCCCCTCCCGCCAGCTTGGCAGACCGGTTCCTGCTGTGGCGCAACGACTGGCTCATGCGCCCCGGCTTCCAGCGCTGGGCAATGCGGTTGCCGCTGCTTTCGCGGGTGTCGCGCCACCATGCCGCCGGCCTGTTCGGGGTGATAACCGGCTTTGTGTACACCAAGACCCTTACCGCAGCGGTCGATCTGGGGATCATCGCCCGGCTCGCCGAATCGCCTGCCACCGAGGCCGATCTGGCGCAGGCGGCAGGGCTGGAGGCGCCGGCCATGGCGCGGCTGCTGGCAGCCGCCGCCTCGCTCGATCTCGTCGAGCCGCTGAGCGACGGCCGCTGGACGCTGGGCCAGCGCGGTGCAGCACTCGCCCGCAACAGGGGCGCGCTGGCGATGATCGAGCATCACAAGCTGTTCTACGATGATCTGGCCGATCCGGTGGCCATGCTCCGCCACGGGCGCGGCGGCGGCAAGCTGGCGGCGTTCTGGAGCTATGCGGGGGCTGCCGGGCGCGGCGACCCGGCGGCGGCGGACGATCCGGCGACCAGCGCCTATTCGGCCTTGATGGCCGCCTCGCAGCCCATGGTTGCCGAACAGGTGCTGCAGGCCTTTGATTTCCGGCCCTGCAAGGCGCTGCTCGATGTTGGAGGCGGCCACGGCGCCTTTCTGGCCGAGGTGGCGGCGGCGCATCCGGCGCTGCAACTGGCGCTGTTCGATCTGCCGCCCGTGGCCGAGGGCGCCAAAGCCGTGCTGGCAGCACGCGGCCTGAGCCGAATCACCTGCCATGGCGGCAGCTTCCGCGATCAGCCGCTGCCGGGCGGCTTCGATCTCATCAGCCTGGTGCGGATCCTGCACGACCATGACGATTCGGTGGTTGCCGCCCTTCTGGCCCGCGCGCATGCCGCCCTGTCACCCGGCGGCCGGCTGCTGATTGCCGAGCCGATGGCCGGCACGCGCGGCGCCGAGGCGATGGGGGATGCCTATTTCGGCCTATACCTCTGGGCGATGGGATCGGGCCGGCCGCGCAGTGCCAACGCTTACAGGGCGCTGCTGGCAGAAGCAGGATTCAGCCGGGTGCGCGAGCGGCAGACAGCACTCCCAATGGTGGCACGGCTGCTCGTCGCCGAGCGCTAGAGCGGCTCCGGCAGGCCGGCTGAAAGCAGCTTTTTCCTCGTGTCCAAATTATTTGACGCTCAAAAGCGTCAACTTGCCTTTACAACTCCGCCCATTGCGATAAATTGGCCATCAAGACGGCGCGCGGCCTGTTGGGCAGCACGCTTTGGGGAGCAGGGATGGAAACGCTGGCGGTCGTGGTCGAGGCTCCGGGGCAAGTTGCGCTCCGTACCCTCGGTATGACCCCGCCCGAAGCTGAAGACCTTGTAATCGCGGTCGAATTCAGCGGCATTTCAATGGGCACCGAAAAATTGATGTACGATGGCACCATGCCGGCATTCCCGGGCATGGGCTATCCGCTGGTGCCGGGCTACGAGGCTGTGGGCCGGGTGGTCGATGCCGGCGCCGCTGCCCGTTCGCGTATCGGCGAGGCGGTTTTCGTTCCCGGTTCTTCCAAGTTCGTGGGTGCGCGCGGCCTGTTCGGCGGCTCGGCGCAAACGCTGGTTACCGGCAGCAACCGGGTGCTTTCGATTCCCGATGGCCTTGGCGAGCGTGCGGTGCTGATGTCGCTTGCTGCCACCGCGCAGCATGCACTGGCCGGTGGCAGCCCGCCCGACCTCATCATCGGCCACGGCGTGCTGGGCCGGCTGCTCGCCCGCATGGCGGTGGCCGAGGGCCATTCCCCGACCGTGTGGGAAGTCGCTCCCGAGCGGATGAGCGGCGCCGAAGGTTATCAGGTCACCACCGCGGAGGCTGATGAGCGCCGCGACTATCGCAGCATTTATGACGCATCCGGCGATGCCGACATTCTTGATCCGCTGGTCATGCGGATGGGCCATGGCGGTGAGATCGTGCTCGTCGGCTTTTACGCAAAGCCGCTTCATTTCCAGTTTGCGCCCGCCTTCCGCCGCGAGATGCGGATGCGGATAGCCACCGAATTCCAGCCACAGGATCTGGCTGACGTGATTGCGATGGTCGGCTCGGGCCGGCTTTCGCTCGATGGCCTGGTTACCAACCGGGTGCCGGCCAATGATGCGCCACATGCCTACGGCGAGGCGTTCAGCAACCCTTCCTGCCTGAAAATGGTATTCGACTGGAGAGATGTAGCATGAGCGTAAATGCTCTACTCGAAGAGGTGGCCGCGCTCCGCGCTGAAGCCGCCATCGAACCGGACCCGGTGCACACCGGCGAAGTGACCAAGGAAACCCAGATCATTGCCATTTACGGCAAGGGTGGCTCGGGCAAATCCTTCGCGCTGGCCAATCTCAGCTACATGATGGCGCAACAGGGCAAGCGGGTGCTGCTCATCGGCTGCGATCCCAAGTCCGATACCACCTCGCTGCTGTTCGGCGGCAAGGCCACGCCCACCATCATCGAAACCTCGTCCATCAAGAAGCTCGCCGGCGAAGAGTTGAAGATCGAGGATGTGTGCTTCCAGCGCGACGGCGTGTTCGCCATGGAACTGGGCGGACCGGAAGTGGGCCGTGGCTGCGGCGGTCGCGGCATCATCCACGGCTTTGAAACGCTGGAAAAGCTCGGGTTCCACGATTGGGGCTTTGATTACGTCCTGCTCGATTTCCTTGGCGATGTGGTCTGCGGCGGCTTCGGCCTGCCGATTGCGCGCGATATGTGCCAGAAGGTCATCGTGGTCGCATCGAACGACCTGCAGTCGCTCTATGTCGCCAACAATGTCTGCAAGGCGGTCGAATATTTCCGCAAGATGGGTGGCAATGTCGGCGTGGCCGGCATCCTCATCAACAAGGATGACGGCTCGGGCGAGGCACAGGCGTTTGCGAAAGCAGTCGGCATCCCCGAGCTGATCTCGATCCCGGCGCACGACGATATCCGCAAGAAATCCGCCAATTACCAGATCATCGGCACGTCCGAGAGCCAGTGGGGCAGCCTGTTTGCCGAGCTGGCAGAGAATGTCGCCACGGCACCGCCGGTGCGGCCCACCCCGCTCGATCAGGACGGGCTGCTGTCCCTGTTCAAGCCGGAAGATACCGGCGGCAATGTCACGCTGAAGCCCGCCAGCCAGGCCGATATGCGCGGCGGCGTGTACGAAACAAAGCCCTCGCTTGAGGTCGTTTACGACAATGTCTGAATCGCTGGATCTCAAATCGGCACCGCCGGTGGCGGATGCAGAACCCGCAGAGGGTGCCGGTTGCCATGCCGGCGCCGATACCATGCGCGATGCGGCCGCCAAGGCCGGCAAATCCGAGATTCTCGATCGTTACGCCGCCGATTACCCCAAAGGCCCGCACGACCAGCCGCAATCGATGTGCCCGGCCTTCGGAAGCCTGCGCGTGGGGCTGCGCATGCGCCGCACCGCGACCATCCTCTCCGGCTCCGCCTGCTGCGTATATGGCCTCACCTTCACCTCGCATTTCTACGGAGCGCGGCGCTCGGTCGGCTATGTGCCGTTCAATTCGGAATCGCTCGTCACCGGCAAGCTGTTCGAAGACATCCGCGATGCGGTTCACGATATGGCCGATCCGGCGCTCTACGATACCATCATCATCACCAACCTGTGCGTGCCCACCGCATCGGGCGTGCCGCTGCAGCTGCTTCCGGATGCGATCAACGGCGTGCGGATCATCGGCATCGATGTGCCGGGCTTCGGGGTGCCAACCCACGCGGAAGCCAAGGATGTGCTGGCCGGCGCCATGCTCTCCTATGCGCGCAAGGAAGCCATGGCCGGCCCGGTCGCAGCGCCCGCCGTGCGCCCCGACAAGCCGACGATAACGCTGCTCGGCGAGATGTTCCCGGCCGATCCGGTGGGCATTTCGATGATGCTGGAGCCGATGGGCCTGGCCGCCGGGCCGGTGGTGCCAACGCGCGAATGGCGCGAGCTTTATGCAGCGCTTGATTGCGCGGCGGTGGCGGCGATCCATCCCTTCTACACCGCAGCCATCCGGGAATTCGAGGCTGCCGGCCGCAAGATCGTCGGCTCGGCTCCGGTGGGGCGCGACGGCACTGCCGATTGGCTGGCCGCTATCGGCGATGCCTGCGGAATTTCGGCCGACAAGATTGCCGCTGCCCAGAACAAGGTGCTGCCGGCCATTGCCGCAGCACTCGCCGGCAAGCCGGTCAAGGGCCGGATAACGGTATCGGGCTATGAAGGCTCGGAGCTTCTGGTGGCGCGGCTGCTCATCGAAAGCGGCGCCGAAGTGCCTTATGTGGGCACCGCCGCGCCGCGCACCCGCTGGTCGGACCCCGACCGCGCGTGGCTGGAAGCCAAGGGCACGAAAATCCAGTACCGCGCCAGCCTGGAACAGGATATTGCGGCGGTCGAGGAATATCAGCCCGATCTCGCCATCGGGACCACGCCGGTGGTGCAGCACGCCAAGACCAAAGCCATCCCCGGCCTCTATTTCACCAACCTCATTTCGGCCCGGCCGCTCATGGGCCCTGCCGGTGCCGGCAGCCTCGCCCAGGTCATCAACGGCGCGCTCGCCAACAACGCGCGGTTCGATCGGATGCAGGCCTTTTTCGAGGGCGTTGGCGAAGGCCATAACGCCGGCATCTGGGAAGAAACGCCCGTGGACCGGCCCGAATTCCGCAAGAAGTTCGCCGCCAAGCAGATCGCCGCCGCCAAGTCCGAAGAGGCTATCGGCTCATGACGCTGATCCTCGATCATGATCGGGCCGGCGGCTATTGGGGCGCGGTGTACGTGTTCTGCGCCGTAAAGGGCATGCAGGTCATCATCGATGGCCCGGTGGGCTGCGAAAATCTGCCGGTCACATCGGTCCTGCATTACACCGATGGCCTGCCGCCGCACGAGCTGCCCATCGTGGTAACCGGGCTGGGCGAGGACGAACTGGCCAAGACCGGCACCGAAGGCGCAATGAAGCGGGCATGGAAGACGCTCGATCCCACCCTGCCTTCCGTTGTGGTCACCGGCTCGATTGCCGAGATGATCGGCGGCGGGGTGACGCCTGAAGGCACCAACATCCAGCGTTTCCTGCCGCGCACCATCGATGAGGACCAGTGGCAATCGGCCGACCGGGCGATGACCTGGCTCTGGACCCAATATGGCCCCAAGAAGGTGCCGGCACTCCGCCCCCGCAAGGAAGGTGCAAAGCCCAAGGTCAACATCATCGGGCCGATCTACGGCACCTTCAACATGGCGTCCGATCTCGCCGAGATCCGCCGGCTGATCGAGGGTGTGGGCTGCGAAGTGAACATGGTGTTCCCGCTCGGCAGCCATCTCGCCGATGTGCGCAAGCTGGCGGATGCCGAAGTGAATGTCTGCATGTACCGCGAGTTCGGCCGCAACCTGTGTGAAACGCTGGAGCGGCCCTATCTGCAGGCGCCCATCGGCCTCAATTCCACCACGCTTTTCCTTCGCAAGCTGGGCGAGCTCACCGGTGTCGATCCCGAGCCGTTCATCACCCGCGAAAAGCACACCACCATCAAGCCGCTCTGGGATCTCTGGCGCTCGGTGACGCAGGATTTCTTCGGCACCGCGAGCTTTGCCGTGGTGGCCACCGAAACCTATACCCGCGGCCTGCGGTCGTTCCTCGAAGAGGATATGGGCCTGCCCTGCACCTTCAGCTTCATGCGCTCGGCCGGCATCAAGCCGGACAATGCCGCGGTGCGCGAGGCGATCGCCACTAAGCCGCCGC
>JBBQIP010000043.1:0-15231 GCA_038325045.1 Sphingomonadales bacterium | reverse complement strand
GACCACAACGCGCAGACGCTGCGTATCGTAACCCGGCTGGAGTGCAGCTACCCGGGGTGGGACGGGCTGAACCTGAACTGGGAGACGCTGGAGGGGCTGGCCAAGCACAATGGGCCGATTGCGCGGCCCGGCTGGGCGATGGCGGAGGCCGATGCCGCCTGGCCGCTCGATCTGGCGCTGCATGCCGGGCTGGAAGCGCAGGTGGCGGCCATTGCCGATGACATTGCCTATGACAATCACGACCTTGATGACGGCATAAGGGCCGGGCTTTTCAGCCTGGATGAAGTGGCGGAAGCAGTGCCGTTCGTGGCTGAAACGCTGGCCGATGTGCGTGCCCGCTGGCCGGGCATCGCGGCAAAGCGGCGGCTGGTGCCCGAGCTTGTGCGCGCCCAGATCGGCCGGATGACCGATGATCTGCTGGCGGCAACCGGCGCCCGGATAGAGGCACTGGCGCCGAGCGGTGTGGACGATATCAGGCGGGCCGGCGCCACGCTGGTGGCGCTATCGACGGGCATGGAGGCAGCGACCGGGCTGTTGAAACATTTTCTGAAGGAGCGGATGTACCGCCACCCGCAGGTTTCCCGGCTGCGCGACCCTTCGCAGCAGGTGGTGGCGGATGTGTTTCGCGCGCTGCATGCCCGCCCGGAGGCGCTGCCCGAGGACTGGCAGGCGCGGCTGCCGGCCGATGAGCCGGGCCGGGCGCGCCATATCGGCGATTTCGTGGCCGGAATGACCGATCGGTTCGCGCTGCAGGTGCATGAGCGGCTGGTCGGACCTTCGCCGCTGCCGCCTTCGCTTATGCCCTGAGACGATAGCCCCGGGTTCTTCAGCCGCTGCTGTTCTGGGGCTCCGCGCAAAGTTCGGGAAGGGACAGGCCGAGCTCGTCTATGCGGGCGCGCAGGCGCGGCCATTCCTCATCCAGAAAATGTCTGCGCTCGCTCGCCAGCAGCCGCGCTGAGGCGCCCGGTGCTGCGAACAGCCCGACGCCCTTCCTCGCCACCACGAGACCGCTCGATTGCAGCTCCTGATAGGCCTTGGCCACGGTGAGCGGATTGACCCCCGCCTGCGCTGCCAGCGCCCGCACCGAGGGCAGCAGGGCGCCGTCTCCATCGGTGAGTACACGGGTGACGATACGGTCCCGGATTTGCAGATAGACGGGGCGGTCATTGGCCATGGTGTCTTATAAGCGCTGTACAGTTGCATAGTCCAGCGTGACGGGAGCGCGGCCGCTTGCTAGGCTGTAAGGATGCGCATTGCCCTTGTTCCGCTTCTGGCTGTTTTCTTCGCAGCGCCGCTCGCTGCTCAGCCGCAGGCGCGCGATGCAAAGCTGATCGAATGTGCAGCAATAGCCACCGATGCCGATAGGCTGGCCTGTTATGACCGGACCGTAGCCGCGCTTTCCGCCGAAGCGCGGGCAGTGGCGGAGGCGCGGGCAGCTGTGGCGGCCACCGCCGCCGCCAAGGCCGCCACCGAGGCTGCGGCTGCGGCCGAAGCCGCGCGGCTGGCGCAGGCCGAGACCAAGCGACAGGCCTTTGGCGCCGAGGGCCTACCAGCCGATGTGCGACCATCGGACCCGAATGCGATTGGCGAGATCGAGACCGTGCTCACCGAGATTTTGACCAACCGGGCGGGCCAGGCGACCTATCTACTTGAAAACGGGCAGCTATGGCGGCAGATTGACGGTGATGCCACCTTCAATGTGCGGGCCGGCGAGGGGGTTAAGATAAGCCGTGCCGCAATGGGCAGCTACCGGATGCAGTTCCTGCGCTCCAAGCGCTTCGTATCGGTGCGGCGCCTGCGCTGAGGGCTTGCGGGTGGCCGCGGGCGCCACGCCGGCTTGTGCCGGCATTGCGGGGGGGCTAGGCCATCGGCATGAACAGCGCCGCAATCGCAATTTCGGGCCTTGAGAAAACCTATGCCGGCGGCAAGCGCGCGCTGGAGGGGATTGATCTGGAAGTGCCGCGCGGCAGCATCTTCGGGCTGCTTGGCCCCAATGGCGCCGGCAAATCGACCACCATCAACATTCTTGCCGGGCTGGTGAACAAGACCGGCGGCACCGCCTCCATCTGGGGCTTCGATATCGATGAGCAGGCGCGCAACGCCAAGCGCTCCATCGGCATCGTGCCGCAGGAGCTGGTGTTCGATGCGTTTTTCACGCCCTTCGAAACGCTGGAACTGCAGGCCGGGCTTTTCGGTGTGCCCCGCCGCGAGCGGCGCACCATGGAGCTGCTGCGCGCGGTGCGGCTTGATGACAAGGCGCATGTCTATTCGCGCACGCTTTCGGGCGGCATGAAGCGGCGGCTGCTGGTGGCAAAGGCGCTGGTGCACAATCCGCCGGTGCTGGTGCTCGATGAGCCGACCGCGGGCGTGGACATCGAGCTGCGCGCGCTCTTGTGGGATTATGTTCGCGCCTTGAACCGCGAAGGCACCACCGTGGTGCTCACCACCCATTATCTGGAGGAAGCCGAGGAGCTTTGCGACCGGATTGCGATTATCGACCGGGGCCGGGTGGTGGCCAATGCCGAAACCGCCACTCTGCTGGCCGATGCCGGCGACAAGCGGCTGGTGGTAACGCTTGATGCTGATTTGGCCGAGCTGCCGGCGGGGCTGCCCTGCAAGAGCGCGCTCGACGCCACGGGCCGGGTGCTCACGATGACCTATGACAAGCGCCGCCAGACCGCTGGCGAAGTGCTGGCCGGTGTTGCCGCCGCCGGGCTGAATGTCGTCGATGTATCGACCCGCGAGGCCGATCTCGAGGATGTGTTCCTGCGGCTGACCAGCCAGGCCGCCTGATGAGCCGGCGCGGCGCCCCTATTTTTTTGGCCCATGATCCGCTGGCCTATGATGTGGTGGTGCTGGGGTCTGGCGCGGCCGGGCTTACGGCGGCCCTGAACCTTGCCCAGCGCTTCAAGGTGGCGGTGCTGGCCAAGGGCGATCTGGATGCCGGCTCCACCGCCTGGGCACAGGGCGGGATCGCGGCTGTGCTGGAAGCGGGCGATACCTTTGAGAGCCATATCGAGGATACGATGGTGGCGGGCGCCGGGCTGAACGACCGCAAGACGGTGGAATATGTGGTGGAGAATGCAGCCGCTGCGATCGACCGGCTGGCGGCGCTGGGTGTGCCCTTCAACCCCGGCGAAGCGAGCGGCGACCGCTGGCACCTGACGCGGGAGGGCGGCCACAGCCACCGGCGCATCGTGCATGTGGATGATGCGACCGGCTGGGCGGTGCAGCAGGCGCTGCACCGGGCGGCCGAAGCGAACCCCAACATCACGCTGATCCCCGGCCAGGTCGCGATCGACCTCGCCACCGAGCGCCATGTGGAGGGCGAACGCTTTGCGACCAGGCGCTGCCACGGGGTGTATGCGCTGGATGTGGAAACACGGCGGGTGCAGCGTTTCATCGCGCGCGCGGTGGTGCTCGCCACCGGCGGTGCCAGCCGGGTGTACCAGTATAGCACCAACCCGGATGGCTCGACCGGCGACGGGATTGCCATGGCATGGCGTGCCGGCTGCCGGGTATCCAACATGGAATTCAACCAGTTCCACCCGACCTGCCTGTTCCACCCCAAGGTGAAGAACTTCCTGATTACCGAAGCGGCGCGCGGCGAGGGCGGGCGGCTGCTGCTGCCGGGCGGCGACCGTTTCATGGAGCGGCACGACCCGCGCGGCGAACTGGCGCCGCGCGATGTGGTGGCGCGCGCCATCGATGCTGAAATGAAGCGCCTGGGGCTCTCGCATGTGTTGCTGGACCTCAGCCATCTGGCGCCGGACTTCGTGCGCGGGCACTTTCCGACCATTCATGCGCGGCTGCTGGAGCTGGGGATCGACTGCACGCTGGAGCCGATTCCGGTGGTGCCGGCGGCGCATTACAGCTGCGGCGGCGTGCTGGTCGACCTGGCCGGGCGCACCGACCTGCCGGGGCTGTGGGCGGCGGGTGAGGTGACCCAATCGGGCCTGCACGGCGCCAACCGGCTGGCCTCCAATTCGATTCTGGAATGTCTGGTGTTCGGGCAGGCGGCGGCGGATGATATCGCCCAGGGTTGGGACACGGCTGCCAAGGCGCCCGCCATCCGGCCATGGGACGAGAGCCGGGTGACCGATTCGGATGAGGAAGTGGTGGTGACCCATAATTGGGACGAGCTTCGGCGCTTCATGTGGGATTATGTGGGCATCGTGCGCACCGACAAACGGCTGGAGCGCGCCGCCCACAGGGTGAAGCTGCTGCGGAAGGAAGTGGCGGACTATTACGGCAACTTCCGGGTGACGCCCGATCTGATCGAGCTCCGCAATCTGGTAACGGTGGCCGATCTCATCGTGCGGTCGGCGCGCAGCCGGCGCGAAAGCCGGGGCCTGCATTTCACCACCGATTATCCGCAAACCAAGAATGCCGCAGTCGATACCGTATTGGACCCGGTGCTGGCGCGCAGCTGAATTTGCGCCGCCCGGCGGTCGAAATCAGCTTACCAGATCGCGCACATCGCTCAGCCGCCCTGTAACCGCCGCTGCTACTGCCATTGCCGGGGAGAGCAGATGAGTGCGCGCTCCCACGCCCTGGCGGCCCACGAAATTGCGGTTGCTGGTGCTGGCGCAGCGTTCGCCTGCGGGCACCTGATCGGGGTTCATGCCAAGGCACATGGAGCAGCCCGGCTCGCGCCATTCGAAGCCGGCTTCGATAAAGATCCTGTCCAGCCCTTCGGCTTCCGCCTGCCGTTTTACCAGGCCCGAGCCGGGGACGACCAGCGCCTGGCGCACATGGGCCGCCACCTTGCGGCCGCGCGCTACTTCGGCCGCCACGCGCAGATCCTCGATCCGGCTGTTGGTGCAGCTGCCGATGAACACATTTTGCACCTCGACATCGGTCATCCGCATGCCGGCGGTCAGCCCCATGTAATCGAGCGACTTTCGGGCGGCTGCCTGTTTGGAGGGGTCGGCAAAGCTTTCCGGCGCCGGCACGCTGGCGGTGATAGGCACCACATCTTCCGGGCTGGTGCCCCAGGTGACTAGCGGCGCGATGCTGGTGCCGTCAATTTCCACCACCATGTCATAGGCAGCGCCGGGATCGGTGCGCAGCGTTGCCCAATAGGCGCAGGCGGCATCGAAGGCGGCACCCGTGGGCGCGCGGGGGCGGCCGCGCACATAGTCTATCGTGCGCGCATCGGGCGCCACCAGCCCGGCGCGGGCGCCAGCCTCGATCGCCATGTTGCAGACCGTCATGCGGCCTTCCATGCTCATCGCCCGGATGACCTCGCCGGTATATTCGATGACATGGCCGGTCGCGCCGCCGGTGCCCAGCTGGCCGATGATCGCCATCGCCACATCCTTGGGGGACACCGAAAAGCCGAGCGTTCCGGTGACATGCACCTGCAGCGCCTTGGCGCGGCGCAGCAGCAGGGTTTGGGTTGCAAACACATGCTCCACTTCGGATGTGCCGATGCCGAAGGCCAGCGCGCCGAAAGCGCCGTGGGTGGCGGTATGGCTGTCTCCGCACACGATGGTGAGGCCGGGCAGCGTGAAGCCCTGCTCCGGGCCGATGACATGGACGATGCCCTGTTCGGGCGCATCGAATGCGATAAGCTCCACCCCGAATTCGGCGCAATTGGCGTAAAGCGCATCGAGCTGCGCCTTGGACATCGGGTCGAGGATCGGCAGGTTACGGGCGGTGGTGGGGATATTATGATCCGGCACCGCCAGCGTGAGATCGGGGCGGCGCAACCGCCGGCCGGCGAGGCGAAGGCCCTCGAACGCCTGCGGCGTGGTCACTTCATGGATGAGGTGCCGGTCGATGAACAGCAGATCGGTGCCGTCCTCCAGTGTGCGGACGACATGATCGTCCCAGATCTTGGCATATAGGGTGCGGGGTTTCTGGCTCATGGCCGAGCCTATGCCCGCAATTGCCACCCGAGCGCCAGCCCCGCAGACGTTTCTCCGCCCTGCAATAAATGCATGGCTGGCGGGCTATTTGCCCAGCGCGTCCACCGCCGCCAGCACAGCTTCGGGCTGCGGCCGGGTGCGGAAGGTTTCCTCCATCAGCCGGGCCTTGATCACGCCGTCCCTGCCGATGACGAAGATTGCCGGGCGGGGCACGCCGGCGGCGCGGCTGCCGGCGGCATATTGCGGGTCACGCAGCTGCCAACCGTCGATCACTTTCGATTGCGGGTCCGAGAGCATGGTCCAGGTCGCCCCGCGCTCGGTGGCAAAAGCGGTGAGAATCTCGGGCTTGTCATAGCTGAGGCCAACCAGGTTATAGCCTTTGGCTTTCAACTGGGCGGCGGCACTGGTGTTCATGGCGATGAGCTGCGCCTTGCAATAAGGGCACCATTCGGCCGAGCGGAAGAACATCAGCACCGTGCCCTTGGGGCCGGCGACACTTGCGAGTGTCTGCGATTTGCCCGAGCGGTCATTGGCCATCACCGGCGGGGCTTTTTCGCCCACGGCGGGGATGGCGGCCTGTGCAGGTGCTGCCAGCACGATGGCGGCTGCGGCGAAAGCGATACGGATCATGGAAGAACCTTCTTTCGGTCTGGTGTTCAAGCCGTGTCACCCGGCTCGTCCAGCAGGGGCAGTTGTTGCATGAATCCGGCTGGCGGGGCCAGCCCGAGATGCGCCCAGGCGCCCGGATTGAGCATCCGGCCGCGTGCGGTGCGGGCGAGCAGGCCCTGCTGGATGAGGAAGGGCTCCACCACATCCTCCAGCGTGTCGCGCGCTTCGGACAAGCCCGCCGCCAGTGTCTCGATGCCCACCGGACCGCCCCGGTAGATATCGGCGATCATCACCAGATAGCGCCGGTCCATCGCATCCAGCCCAAGCCGGTCAACCTCCAGCCGGCCCAGCGCCCGGTCGGCGGCGGCGGCATCGATGCTGGTGGTGCCATCAGCGGTGGCGAAATCGCGCACACGGCGCAGCAGCCGCCCGGCGATGCGGGGTGTGCCGCGCGCGCGGCCGGCTATCTCGCGCGCGCCGTCAGGCGCCAGCTCCAGCGCCAGCAGGCGGGCGGCGCGGGTGACCACCTGCTCCAGCTCGGCAGCCGAATAGAAGTTGAGGCGCAGCGGAATGCCGAACCGGTCGCGGAGCGGCGTTGTCAGCATGCCGGCGCGGGTGGTGGCGCCCACCAGCGTGAACGCCGGCAGGTCTATCCGCACGCTGCGGGCCGAGGGGCCTTCGCCGATCATGATGTCGAGCACCCGGTCCTCCATCGCCGGATAGAGGATTTCGTCCACCGCCGGTGCCAGCCGGTGAATCTCGTCGATGAACAGCACATCATGCGGCTCGAGATTGGTAAGCAGCGCCGCGAGATCGCCGGCCTTGGCAATCACTGGCCCGGATGTGGCGCGAAAGCCCACGCCAAGCTCATTGGCCACGATCTGCGCCAGCGTGGTTTTGCCCAGCCCCGGCGGGCCATGCAGCAGCACATGGTCCATCGCCTCGCCGCGCGCCCGGGCGCCGGCCACGAACACGCCGAGGTTGGCGCGCAGCTGCGGCTGGCCGATGAACTCCGCCAGCGTGCGCGGGCGGAGCGCTGCGTCGATATCGTCGGGCGCGCGGTCGGGGGAAAGCGGGCTCATGACGCGGTTTTCCGCAGTGCTGTGCGGATGAGGTCATTCAGCGATGCGCCGTCGCCCATCTCCGACAGCGCCGCTGCAACTGCCCGGCTGGCATCGGCGGGGCGGAAGCCGAGCTGCGCCAGTGCGGCCATGGCGTCTGCCTGCGTGCTTCCCGCCGCCGCCATCGGCAGCGGGGCGCCGCTGCCCAGCGCAACGGCGCCGAACTTGCCCTTCAGCTCGTTGGCGATGCGGCTGGCGAGTTTTGGCCCCACGCCGTTGGCGCGCGCGATGCTGGCGGTATCGGCTGCGGCTATTGCATGGGCCAGCTCGCCGGGCGCCAGCACCGAGAGGATGGCGAGCGCCACCCGGCCGCCCACGCCCTGCACGCCGGTGAGAAGGCGAAAGGAATCGCGCTCTGCCTCGCCCAGAAAGCCGAACAGCTGGATGGCATCTTCGCGTACCTGCGTTTCGATATGGAGCATGACCGTGGCGCCGGCCACGCCGAGCCCGCCGAGCGTTTTTGCAGACGCGCTGACCAGATAGCCGACGCCGTTCACATCGATGATGCAGGCCTCCGCCGCCGTGCTGGCGAGTTCACCTTTCAGCCGGGCTATCATTTTGGGGCGCTGCCAAGATGCGCGTGGGTTATCGCTACCGCCAGCGCGTCTGCGGCGTCGCTGCCCGAAACTTTCACGCCTGGCAGCAGCCGTTCCACCATCGCCTGCACCTGCTGCTTTTCGGCAGCACCGGTGCCGGTGAGGGCTTTTTTGACCAGCCGGGTCGCATATTCCGCCACCGGCAGCCCGGCGCGGGCGGCGGCGAGCAGCACCACGCCGCGCGCCTGGCCCAGTTTCAGCGTGCTTTGCGGGTTGGCGTTCACAAACACCTCTTCCACCGCTGCCTCCATTGCCCCGCCAGCCTCGATCACCGCTGCCAGCTGGTTGTAGAGCACCACCAGCCGCACCGCCAATGGCTCTGCTGCTGAAGTTTTTACCTGCCCGTGCGATAGGTGGCGCAAGCGGTTGCCATCAGCCTCGATAAGCCCCCAGCCGGTCACCGCCAGCCCGGGATCGAGGCCCAGGATGATCCGCCGCTGGCCCCGCGCTGCGATCAAAGCCCGGCCAGCACATCCTCGGGCACGTCGTAATTGCCCCAGACGGTCTGCACATCGTCATCGTCTTCCAGCGCGTCGATCAGCTTGATCAGCGTTACCGCATCATCGCCACCTAACGTCACCATTATGCCCGGTTTCCAGGCCAGCTTGGTGCCTTCGGCCTCGCCCAGAACGGCCTCGAGCGCTTTTGCCACTTCGTGCAGCGCATCGACGCTCGTCCATATCTCATGGCCGTCTTCGCTTGACTGCACATCTTCGGCGCCGGCTTCCAGCGCAGCTTCGAACACCGCTTCGGCCGATCCGGCACTTTCCGGATAGCTGATGAGCCCCAGCCGTTCGAAGCCATGGCTCACCGAGCCGGACGCGCCAAGGTTGCCGCCATTGCGGGTAACGGCGGTGCGGACATTGGTGGCGGTGCGGTTGCGGTTGTCGGTCAGTGTCTCGATGATCAGGCTCACGCCGCCGGGGCCAAAGCCTTCGTAGCGGATTTCCTCGTAATTCTCGCTGTCCGAGCCTTCGGCCTTTTTGATGGCGCGCTCGATATTATCCTTTGGCATGCCGCCGGCGCGGGCGGTGAGCACCGCCGAGCGCAGCCGGGCGTTCATCGCCGGATCGGGCAGGCCCATCTTGGCCGCCACGGTGATTTCGCGCGACAGTTTGGAGAACAGCGTCGAGCGCTTTTTATCCTGTGCACCCTTGCGGTGCATGATGTTCTTGAATTTGGAATGGCCGGCCATCGGTTCCGCTACGGTCTGAGGAGTGGATGGCCGGTCCCTTAGCTCAGGGCGCGGGTCTTGGGCAACTGAGCTGCAACTCAGCCGAGGCGGACCGCTGTGCCGGACAGGGCAACCATGATCATCGATTCGCTGGCGCCCAGCGTGGTGTAATCAAGGTCCACGCCCACGATGGCGTTGGCGCCGCGGGCTTCCGCCTCGGCCACCATCTCGGCGGTCGCCTGGTCGCGGCCCTTGCGGAGCACCTGCTCATAGCTGCCGGCGCGGCCGCCCACGATGTCGCGAATGCCGGCGAAGAAATCGCGGAAGATGTTGGCGCCCATAATGGCCTCACCAGCGACGACGCCCAGATGCTCGACGATCTTGCGGCCTTCGATTGAGTGGGTGGTGCTGATGATCATTCAAGCCTCCTTCACAGCCTTGGCCAGCATGATACCGCACAGGTGCGCGCGGTATTCCGGCCCAGCATGAATATCGGAATTCAGATCATCCGACGCAAGGGCCAGCCCCTTTGTTGCCGCCACCGAAAAATCGGCTGCAAGTGCTGCCTCCGCCTCTGGCCAACGGAAAACGCCGGGGCCGGCGCCGGTGATGGCCACCCGCACGCTGCCATCCTGAAACTGCGCCACCATCACGCCGACAATGGCATAGCGCGACGCCGGATGCCGGAACTTGGCATAGGCGGCGCGTTCGGCAAGGCGGAAGCCGATGCGGGTGACCAGCTCGCCTTCCTCAAGCGCGGTTGCGAACATGCCCTGAAAATATTCATCAGCCGCGTGGCTGGCGCGGTCGGTCTCGATAACGGCATCCAGCGCAAGTGCGGCCGCAGTGTAATCGGCCGCCGGATCGTTATTGGCGAGCACCCCGCCGATGGTGCCGCGGTTGCGCACCTGCTGGTCGCCAATGCTGGCTGCGAGCCTTGCGAGGCCCGGCAGTGCCGCCTTCACCCCGGCATCTTCGGCCACGGCCGCATGGCTGGTCATGGCGCCGATCCACAGCCGGTCGCCTTCGCGGGTGATGCCGGTCAGGCCGGGGATGCCGGCCAGATCCACCAGCGTATCGGGCATCCGGAGCCGGCTCTTCATCGCCGGCAGCAGCGTGTGGCCGCCGGCCAGAAACGCCGCTTCGCCGCCCGCAGCATGGGCGGCAACGGCATCGGCCGGCGTGGCCGGGCGGGCGAGGCTGAAATCACGCATGCGCTGCTTCTCCCATAGCGCGGGCGCCGGCATGGATCGCCTTGATGATGTTGATATAGCCTGTGCAGCGGCAGAGGTTGCCCTCCAGATCATGCGCGATCTGCTCGGGCGTTACCTGCGGCCCGTGGCGGCGAACGATCTCGAGGCCCGCGATCACCATGCCCGGCGTGCAGAAGCCGCACTGCAGGCCGTGCGCCTCGCGGAACGCCGCCTGCATCGGGTGCAGTGTGTCGCCGCTGGACAGCCCCTCGATGGTGGTGACCTTGCGGCCCTCGGCCTGGGCCGCCAGCATGGTGCAGCTTTTCGTGGCCACCCCGTCCACCAGCACGTTGCACGCGCCGCACTGGCTGGTGTCGCAGCCGATATGAGTGCCGGTCAGCCCCAGATGGTCGCGGAGCAGTTCCACCAGCAGCGTTGCTGCCGGCACATCGGCCGTTTTGGAAACGCCGTTGATGGTGAGGCCGATGTTCATGCCATGCTCCCTGTCCTTCAACCGGCGCGCGCCGCCATCATCGCGCGCATGCCTTCCGCCTGTTCGGCCACGGCGCGTGCGCCAATCTCGCTTGCCTTGGCGCGTATCCACCAGGCGGAGAGGCCGGGGGTCGCTTCCAGCAATTTTGCCGTGCCCAGCCCGCGGTCGAGCGCATCGATGAAAAAGAAGATCGGGATCATCGCCGCATCCGCCTGGGTGAAGCTGTTGCCGAATGCATGGGCATCTGCGTTGTTGCGGAAATGCTCCAGATAGCCGAGTGCATCGGCCATGCCGGTCATTGCGGCGGGAACGGCTTCGGGGTTTTCGCGGCCGCGAAACAGCGCGCCCAGATGCGGCACCATATAGAGATCGACCAGCCGGATGAGCAGCTGCACCCGGGCGGCGTCGGCGGCACCTTCCGGCAGCATCGAGGGGCCGGGCAGCGCCTTGTCCAGATAATCGGTGATCGGCTGGCTCTCGGGCAGCGCCAGATCGCCGTGCACGAGCAGCGGCATCTTGGCCATGGGCGTGAGCGCCAGATATTCGGCCGTCTTGATGCCGCCGGGATAACTGTCCACGGCGATATCATGGCCCTTGGCGCGCGCAACCATAACCGGGCGCATCACGAAGGGGGACAGCAGCCCGCCATAAAGCTTCAGGTCGGTGGGGATGGTGGCAGCGGTCATCGCAGTCTCCTCAATCTACCAGCCCGAGCGCGGTCTTGTAGGTATCGAGCAGGGCTTCGGCTTCGGCCCGGGCGCTGGCTTCCATTTTCCGTAGCCGCACAATCGAGCGCATGGTCTTGGGGTCGAAGCCGGTTCCCTTGGCTTCGGCATAGACCTCGCGGATCTGGTCGGCGACCGCCTTTTTCTCTTCCTCCAGCGTCTCCACCCGCTCGATGAACAGCCGCAACTGGGCTGCCGATACGTTCTCGTTCATTCACGCTCCGCATGGTTCGAGTCGAGCCCTTGGGCCCCTGCCGGCGGACCCTATGGGCGGGCGGGCGCCGGCACAAGCTGCGATCGGTACCGGCAGGCCGGCGCCACCCTCAATGCGCGTTCTTCGCCACCGAGGCTGCCATCAGTGCCAGCTGCTCGGGCGTCGCTTCGGTCTGGTAGCGGGCTTTCCACTCGGCCTGCGCCATGCCGTAAACCTGCGCGCGGGCGGCGTCCTTGCGCAGGTCCACGCCCTGCCCGGCGGCGGCTTCGTGCAGCCAGTCGCCAAGGCAGTTGCGGCAGAAACCGCCCACGCCCATCAGATCCACATTCTGCACATCGGTGCGGGCCTGCAGATGCGCTACCAGCCGGCGGAAGGCAGCCGCCTGCAGCCGGTCGCGGCTGGCATCTTCATCAGGATACGGGGTCATGGCTTGCACTCCACATTCAATAGCCAGCCGGGCGAACAGCGGTTAAACCTTGCCGGCATGAACATCCATGTCGAACCCCGTCAGCGCCGGGTCAAGGTTCTGGCCACGCTTGGGCCGGCCAGCGGCACCCTGGAAGCCATCAGCGCGCTTATCGCCGCTGGTGCGGACGCGTTCCGGGTGAACATGAGCCATGGCAGCCATGCCGATCACCAGGCCCGCATCGATCTGGTGCGCGCGGCGGAAAAGGCAGCAGGGCGGGCGGTTGCGATCCTTGCCGATCTGCAGGGGCCAAAGCTGAGGGTTGGCCAGTTCAAGGATGGTTCGGTGCAGCTGGTAGCCGGTCAGGCTTTCGTGTTCGATACCAAGGCTGCGCCCGGCAGCAGCGAGCGGGTGCAGCTTCCGCACAAGGAGCTGTTTGCAGCACTCGCGCCCGGTGCCCGGCTGCTGCTCGATGATGGCAAGCTGGTGCTCAGGGTGGAGCGTGTGGCGCCGGCGGAGCTCCACTGCACAGTGGTGGTGGGCGGCAAGCTGTCCGATGCCAAGGGCGTGAATGTGCCCGATGTGGTGGTGCCGCTGCCCGCGCTCACTCCCAAGGACCGGGCCGATCTGGCCTTTGCGCTGGAAGCGGGGGTGGACTGGATTGGCCTCAGCTTCGTGCAGCGGCCCGAGGATGTGGCGGAGGCGCGGGCGCTCATCGGCGGCCGCGCGGCGCTGCTCGCCAAGATAGAGAAGCCCGCAGCGCTGGACCGGCTGGAAGAGATTCTGGAGCTGGCCGATGCGGTGATGGTGGCGCGCGGCGATTTGGGCGTGGAGCTGCCGCCGGAAGCGGTGCCGCCGGCGCAAAAGCGGATTGTGGCCGCCGCCCGCCAGCGCGGCCGGCCGGTGGTGGTGGCCACCCAGATGCTCGAATCGATGATCGATGCCCCTACGCCCACCCGCGCCGAAGTGTCCGATGTGGCGACCGCCATTTATGACGGCGCGGATGCGGTGATGCTTTCAGCCGAATCGGCGGTGGGTAAATATCCGGTGGCGGCAGTGGCGATGATGGATGCGATCGCCCGCTCGGTAGAGGCCGACCCCGGCTACCGGGGCCGGGTGCATTTCACTGAGCTGGCGCAGGCGGAGACCACCGCTTCGGCAATATCCTCGGCGGCGGCTGCCATTGCCCGCGATATCGGGGCTGCCGCCATCGTCTGCTTCACCATAACCGGCTCGACCGTGCTGCGGGCGGCCCGCGAGCGGGGCAGCGTGCCGATCCTGTGCCTTACGCCGCGCGCCAGCACCGCAAGGCGGATGGCGCTCGTATGGGGTGTGCATGCGATGACCACGCGCGATGTGGACAGTTTCGAGGAGATGGTCGGCAAGGCCCGGCGCATGGCGCTGCGCACCCGCATAGGCAGCGCCGGCCGCGCGCTGGTATTGATCGCCGGCGTGCCTTTTTCCACGCCCGGCACCACAAATGTGGTGCATGTGGTGCGGCTGACCGGAGATGAGCTGAAGGGCAAGTAAAGGCTTTACAGCAGCCCTTCGGCGTCCAGCCGCGACCGCAGCCGGGCGGCGCCGCTGAAATGATGGCCGGGGAAGCCCGCTGCCTCGCCGGCGCGCACATTTTCCAGCCTGTCATCGATGAACAGCCCTTCGCCGGCGGCAAGGCGGAAGCGGGCGCGGGCGAGCGCATAGATGGCGGGATCGGGTTTCGCCAGCTTTTCAGCGCCCGAGACCAGCACATCGGCAAACAGCGCGAACACCGGCGCGGTGGCGGCAAAGCGTGGCCAGAACTCGGCCGAGAAATTGGTGATGGCAAACAGCGGAACCTGCCGTGCGGCCAGCGCCTCGACGATCTCGATCATGCCGGGAATCGGCCCGGTGATGGTTTCAAGCCAGCGCGGCACATAGGCCTTGATGAGCTCGGCTTCGGCCGGATAGCGGGCGCAAAGCTCGGCAGTGGTATCCGCTGCCGGGCGGCCTTCATCATGCTGGTGGTGCCATTCCGGCGTAACCACGTTGCCCAGAAACCAGGCCAGCCGGTCAGGCTCGGGAATCAGTTGGCGGTAAAGCCGGCCGATGTCCCACCCTTAAAGGACATTGCCGACATCGAAGACGACAGTTGTCGGGCAGGGATGCGAGCTCATAAGGCGGCCCGCAGAAGCGCTAGGATCAGCCTTGGCGCGCCTTGAAGCGGCGGTTGGTCTTATTGATCACATAGGTGCGGCCATGGCGACGCACCACCTGGCAATCGCGGTGCCGGTTCTTGAGCGACTTGAGACTATTGCGGACCTTCATGGACTCTGACCCAGACAAATGTTCGTGGAAACTGCGAGGGCGAGCGGTTAGAGATACCGATAACTGAAGTCAACCAGCAAGAGCGTTCATCATGCGTATCAACCGGATTTTGCCGCTTCTCTTCTCCGCCTGTGCGGCGCTGGTTCTGGCGGCTTGTGCCACCACGCCCCAGGTTCCGATGGCCGAAGTCACCCGCTTTCACCTGAACCAGCCGATTCCGGTGGATACGGTCAGCCTTGTCCTGCTTGCCGATCCGGCCTTTGCCGGTGCCGAGGCGCCGGTGGCGGCGGAACTGGCAAGGCTGGGGTTCAAGCCGGTCGCCGAAGATGGCCGGAGCGCCTATGTCGCCACCATCCGGGTGAGCACGGTCACCCACGCCGCGCCGCCCAGAACGCGGCGGCGCAGCCCGATCACCATCGGCATCGGGGGCGGCACTGGCGGGCTTGGCGGCGGCATCGGTGGCAACATCGCCATTCCGGTCGGCGGCGGCCCTGGCAAGCCGGGCGGGGATATCGAATCGACG
>JBBQIP010000042.1:0-15313 GCA_038325045.1 Sphingomonadales bacterium | reverse complement strand
GCACATAAGCAGCGCCTCGCGGTAGGAGCGCTCGATCTCATATTCCTTGGAATAGCTGGAGCCGCCGCAAATCCGCATCGCTTCCTCGGCGTTCTTCACGGCCGCTTCCGAGGCGAAATATTTGGCCATGCCGGCTTCCATGTCCACCCGCTCACCCCGGTCATAGGCTTCGGCTGCATCGAGCGTGAGCAGCCGGGCGGCGCGGGCGCGGGTCACCATCTCGCCCAGCTTGAGCTGGATAGCCTGTTGCTCGGCAATCGGCTTGCCGAAGGTTTTCCGCACCTGCGCATAATCGGTCGCCAGCCGCAGCGCGCCTTCGGCCAGCCCCACGCCGCGCGCGGCCACATTGATGCGGCCCAGCTCCAGCCCGCCGGTGGCCTGGAAGAAGCCCTGCCCCTCCTCGCCGCCGATAAGCTGGTCGGCGGGCAGCCGGCAATCCTCGAACACCAGCTCGCCTGAATCGATTGCCTTGTAGCCCAGCTTCTCGATCTTCTTGCCGGTCTTGAAGCCGGCATGGCCCTTGTCGGCGATGAACAGGCTCATGCCCTTGTAGCGCGGGTCGGCGTCCGGATCAGTCTTTACCAGCAGCGCAAAGGCGTGGCCGTAGATGCCGTTCGATATCCATGTCTTGGTGCCGTTCAGCACATAGGCATCGCCGTCGCGCCGGGCGGTCATGCGGATGGCCTGCAGATCGGTGCCGGCATCGGGCTCGGTGAGCGCCAGCCCGCCGCGAATTTCGCCGCGCGCCATTTTGGGCAGCCACTTCGCCTTCTGGGCGGGGGTGCCGAACTTCTCGATGGCGAGCGCCATGATGAGGTGCGAGTTGAAGATGCCGGTGGGCGCCATCCAGACGCTGGAGATGCGCGCGACGATTTTTGCATAGGTGGTCGCCGGCAGCCCCAGCCCGCCATATTCCTCGCCGATGGTGGCGCCGAACAGGCCGAGCGCCACCATCTGATCGACCGTTTCGGCCGGCCAGATATCGCCGTGATCATGCGCCATCACCACCGGGCGCAACGAACGCTCGATCCATTTGTCGATCGAATCCAGAAGCTGCGCCTCGAATTCGGCATCGACGCCGCGGGTCTGTTTATAGGCGCTGGCCATGGTGGTGGTTCCTGTTGTCCTTTCTCAATCTTCGCTGGGCCCGAAGCCCTGCTTCCAGACCAGCATGGTGCGGAAGAAATCGCACACCAATACCCCGTCCTGGTTGCGGCCGCTGGTCTTGATGGTGACCAGCCCCTGTTCGGGCCGCGATTTCGATTCGCGTTTTTCGATCACTTCGCTCTCTGCATACAGCGTATCGCCTGCAAATACCGGCGCGGTCATGCGGATTTCCTTCCAGCCGAGGTTGGCGATGGCCTTTTGGCTGACATCGGACACGCTCATGCCCACCATGATGGCTACCGTGAGCGGCGAGTTTACCAGCGGCTTCTTGAACTCGGTCTTGCCCGCGTAAACATGATCGAAATGCGAGGGGTGCGTGTTCATCGTCAGCAGCGTGAACCATGTATTATCGGCCTCGGTGATCGTGCGGCCGGGGCGGTGTTCATAGACATCGCCCACGGCAAACTGCTCGAAATAGCGGCCATAGGTCTCGCGGTAGCGCTGCGGACCAACCTGGATGACACCTGGGCGCATGGGCCCTCCCTCTTGACGCCCGCCTAATTTGTCCGGACAACTGCACGTGTCAATCATAACCGCGCAGGCTGCGCGGCGGAAGCTGGGGAGAATGGCGATGCGGACGGGTCGTTGGTCTGGGCTGGGGACTGGGCTGAAGCCGGTTCGAGACGCGGGCGTGGCCATTGTCGCAGGCGCCGTGCTGGCGCTTTTTGGCACTGCCGCCACCGCCGCGCCCAAGCGGCTCGACCTCTCCAGGCCCGAGGATGCGATTGCGGCTTTTCGCAAGGTGCAATGTTCGCGCATCGATAATGAGCCGGTGGTCTATCACTGGATGGGCGAGGTGTATTCGCGGGTGGAGGGCGAGCAGGACAAGCATCTGTTCAACCTGCAGGGCATGAACATCCGCCAGTGCGTGAGCGTGGAGGATCCCAAGCGCGGCAAGGGCTTTCGCCAGGTGAGCCGCGAGCTGATGTTCTATACCGACCCCAAGACCGGCGAGATCATGCGGCAATGGGCCAACCCCTGGACCGGCAAGACGGTCGAGGTGGTGCATGTGGCCAATGACCCGGTGAACTTCCGCAGCCCGATTTTCCCGATCGGCGCCGATGGCAAGCCCTATACGCTGGAGGCGCGGATCCAGAACGGCCGGGTATTCATGCCTACGGTAGTGCCGCTGTGGTACACCAACCCGCTGGCGGGCGAGTACCAGCCCTATGTGGGCAACCAGTATCATTCGATGGAGATCTTCGACTTTGTGGTCGAGGAAGCCGATCTTCTGGATGCCACCAAGATGCGCGCCAACCCCTCCATTGCATGGGTGCGGATGAGCCCCTGGTTGCCGTTCATGGAAATGACCGGGCGGAACGGCATTTTGGTGTTCAATGCCGTGGGCCAGACGCTGCCCGACGGCATCAAGGGCCTGCCCAAGGTGATTACCGACGAGATTGCTGCCAATTACCCGATCTATACCGCGCCGCCGCCGGGTGACGATGCGCGGCCTAACGAGACCAGCTGGACCTATTTCAAGAAGAAGATCGACGCTGCCAGAGCGGCAAGGGCCAAATGAGCCGCAAATGGTGCGCGCCTTCGGGATAGCTGACCCTGTGGGCGGTGCGACCGGGGCGGCCCTGCCGGCAGGCGCGAAAATGCCGGGATGACGCCGGGGCGGTGCGCGCGCTAGAACAACAGGCACCGCCATGTCAGTCTATCTCCCCATCGCCGAAATGTCGGTCAACTGGCTGGTCATCATCCTGCTGGGGGGCGGTGTGGGTTTTCTGTCGGGCATGTTCGGGGTGGGCGGCGGCTTTCTCACCACGCCGCTGCTGATTTTTTATGGCATTCCGCCGGCGGTGGCGGTCGCATCCTCGGCCACGCAGATAACCGGATCCAGCGTTTCGGGCGCCATTGCCTATTGGCAGCGCGGGCAGGTCGATCTGAAAATGGGGGGCGTGATGGTGGCGGGCGGCGTGCTCGGCGCCGGGGTTGGCGAGATCATCTTCCAGCGGCTGCAGGCGATCGGCCAGATCGATGTCACCATCAACATCATCTATGTGCTGTTCTTGAGCGTTATCGGCGGGTTGATGCTGCGCGAATCGCTGATGGAGCTGGCGGCGGCAAAGGCCGGCGCCGGCGCCAGGCCGCGCCGGCGCGGCCATGTGCCCTGGATCGCGGCGCTGCCGGGGCGGACCCGCTTTTACAAATCCGGCCTGTATATCTCGCCGCTGGCGCCGCTGGCGCTGGGCATGGTGGTGGGCGTGCTCACCGTCATCATGGGCATTGGCGGCGGCTTCATCATGGTGCCGGCAATGCTGTACCTGCTCGGCATGGCGGCCTCCAGCGTGGTGGGCACCTCGCTTTTCCAGATCATTTTCGTGACCGGCGCCACCACCATCCTGCATGCCACCGGGTCGAAATCGGTGGATATTCTGCTGGCGCTGCTGTTGCTCGTCGGCGGGGTGGCAGGCGCGCAGGCCGGGGTTCGCGCCGCCCAGCAGCTGAGCCCGGAAAAGCTGCGGCTGGCACTGGCGCTGATCGTGCTGGCGGTGGCGGCGCGGCTGCTGTTCGGGCTCACCGTGCAGCCGGCGGAGCGCTTTACCCATTATGGTCCGGCATGAGTGGTTGCAGGGCCTTCCTACTGGCAGCGGCGCTGCTTGCGGCTTCGGGCGCATCGGCGGCGCCAGCGCCGGGGCTGATTACCGAGCTCAGCCAGGGGCGGATCGAGATCAACACCAGCTTCAAGGGCGCCGACTTGCTGGTGTTTGGTGCCATCCAGTATCCGGGCGGCCGGGTGCCGGACGAGGCGCCGGATGTGGCCATAGTGGTCCGCGGCCCGGCCGAGCCGATAACCGTGCGCCGCAAGGACCGGGTGGCGGGCATGTGGATGAACACCGATGCGGTGCGCTTTGAAAGCGTACCGGGCTTTTATGCGGTCGCCACCACCGGACCGGTGGCGCAGCTGGCCGATGACCGGACCATGGCGATTTATGAAATTGGCGTGGGCGGGCTGCAGCTCTCCCCGGCCAGCGGGGCAAGTGCGGAGACTACCGCCAGCTTCGAGGACGGGCTGATTGAAAGCCGCCGCCGCAAACAGCTTTTCGCCGAGCTGCCGGGCGCGGTGATGGTGACCGGCGCGGTGCTGTACCGGGCGCGGCTGCAACTGCCGAGCGCGGTGCCGGTGGGCGATTATGCGGTGGAGGTGCACCTCATTGAAAACGGGCGGGTGCTCACCAGCGCCAGCGTGCCGTTCACTATCAACAAGACCGGTTTTGAACGCTGGATCTATGTGATGGCGCAGGACCAGAGCCTGGCTTACGGGCTGGTTGCGGTGCTGGCGGCGCTGGCTGCCGGCGGGCTTGCCAGCCTGTTGACCCGGCGGCGCTGAGCCGTGCCCCACCCCCGCCAGCCCCTGCGAGCGGGACCTGACCGAATAGGCATGGTCGAATCACCGATTATCGGCTATATCCGACGTTGGAGCAGTATAGGTACCCGCACTTTCAACCTTTTTTGCAGATACCGGCCGCGCCAACAACCCTGATGATGATGATGAAAGACTTGGAAATAAAATGAGCTTCGATAAACGCGGGCGTGGTCCCGGGCGTGATGGGTTTGACAAGCGGGAGCGCGGGTTCGACCAGTTTGAAGGCGGCGGCGGCTTCGGTGGCGGCGGTGATCGTTTCGGCGGCGGCGGCGGTGATCGCTTCGGCGGCGGCGGCGGCGGTGGTCGCGGCGGCTTTGGCGGCGGTGCAGGCGGCGGCGGTGGTGGCCGTTTTGGCGGCGGCGGTGGCGGCGGCTTCGGCGGCCCGCGTCCCCCGCGTGACATGAGCCCCGGCATCAACATCGGCACCGGCACCGGTGTCGTCAAGTTCTTCAACGGGCAGAAGGGCTTCGGCTTTGTCGTGCGCGATGATGGCGGCGAAGATGTGTTCATCCACATTTCGGCTGTAGAAGCAGCCGGGCTGACCGGTCTGGCCGATGGCCAGCCGCTCAACTTCACGCTGACCGAGCGCAATGGCCGCATCTCGGCTACCGAAATCTCGATCGACGGCGAACCGCTTCCGGTGAGCGACCGGGCGCCGCCGCGCGACCGCGACGCTGGTGCCGGTGGTGGCTTCAGCGACCGTCCGCGGCCGGCAATGCGCCGTGACGAAGCCCCGGTTACCAATGGTGAGCGGGTTTCGGGCACGGTCAAGTTCTTCAACAACCAGAAGGGCTTCGGCTTCATCCAGCGGGAAGATGGCGGACCGGATGCGTTCGTCCATATCTCTGCTGTGGAGCGCGCAGGCATGTCCGGGCTGAACGAAGGCCAGCGGCTTTCCTTCGAGCTGGAAGAAGATCGTCGGGGCAAGCAGGCTGCGGTCAATCTGGACGCTTCCTGACCCTTTGAACGTGCATTGAAAAAGGGCCGGTTCCAGGTATCTGGGGCCGGCCCTTTTTTGGTGGAAAGGTGAGTATGATGGTCCCTTCTCTGGCGATGCGTGCCGTGCTGGCGGCCTCGCTCGGCCTTGGCGCGGCTGCGCAGGCCGCAACGCCCGAAGCCTGGTCCGCGCATGACCGGGCGGTTATTGCGGCGTGCGAAAAGGCAAGCGGGCTCGATGCCGTGTCCGCCATCGGCCGCCCGGTGGTGTTTTCCGATACCAATGGCAAGACAGCGCTTTTGCTGGTGGGGCGCGCGCGGCCTGCCCGGCTGAAGGGAAAGCCGATATCGATGCTGTGCCTTTATGACCGCACCCGCAAGGTTGCGGAAGCGCAGGAAACGCCAGGGCTGGCAATGGCGCCCGAGACACGCTAGCGGCTGTTGTGGCACCCGCGTTTCGCGCGGGGTTGTGCAGCGCTGCATTTCGCAGCTGCGGCATGATGGCCTCTCCGCATCACTGCTGCCGTCTGGCATTGGTAGATAAATTTTGTCTGCAAGGAATGGTTCATGGCTCCCCCGATTGCTGTCCTGATGGTGTCGTTCACGTTCATTAGCTTCATGGCCGCCGCCTGGGCGGTAACATCCGTGCTGCCGCGGCGGCTGGAAGCCCGCACCCACCGCCAGATCGCCCTGCACCGGGAAGCGGTGGCAGCGCTCGATATCGCCATGACCCGCGCCGACAATGACGCCGGGCAGATGAGCCGGCTGGCAGCCAACCGCGCGTGGCACGCCTCCGCCCTCGAAACGCTGGCGCCGGGCAGCTCGGTTCGTGCCGCCGAAGCGACAGCGCTTCCCAAGGCTGCCTGAACGCGCTTTGGTTCTGGCCCTGAGGTGCGCGCTGGGATAATCCCGGCGCACCATTGAAAGGCGCCAGAATGCCCAGCAAGCTATACCCCGATGCCGAAGCCGCCCTTGAGGGCGTGCTGTTCGAGGGGATGACGGTGATGTCCGGCGGCTTCGGGCTGTGCGGAATCCCCGAAAAGCTGATTGCGGCGCTGCGCGACAGCGGCATCGGCGGGCTTACCTGCATCAGCAACAATGCCGGGGTCGATGGCTTCGGGCTGGGGCAACTGCTGGAAACCCGGCAGGTGGCGCGGATGATCTCCAGCTATGTGGGCGAGAACAAGGAGTTCGAGCGCCAGTATCTGGCCGGCGAACTGCAGCTGGAGTTCAACCCGCAGGGCACGCTGGCCGAGCGGATTCGCGCCGGCGGTGCCGGAATTCCCGGCTTTTACACCCGCACCGGGGTGGGCACGCTGGTGGCGGAGGGCAAGGAGCACAAGGATTTTGGCGGGGAGGCCTATATCCTGGAAACCGGGCTGGTGGCCGATCTTTCCATCATCAAGGCGTGGAAGGCCGACCCCTATGGCAACCTTGTGTACCGAAAGACCGCGCGCAACTTCAACCCGATGATGGCGACCGCCGGCAAGATTACCGTGGCCGAGGTGGAGGAGCTGGTGGAGCCGGGCACGCTCGACCCCGACCACATCCATACGCCGGGCATATTCGTGCAGCGGCTGGTGGTGGGCCGTGACTATGAAAAGCGCATCGAGCAGCGCACGGTGCGGGAGGCCAGATCGGCATGACCGCGCGCTTGCTGCCGGTTGCAGCGCTGCTGCTGGCCGCCTGTGGTGGTACTGCCGCAACAGGGCCAGTCAGCGATGCGGCAATTGCCGCTGCTGCCAGGCCGGAAGCACAGTTTCGCGCCATCCTGCCACGCGTTATCTTCACCACCCAGTCCATGGGCGTGGCTGCTTATAGCCTGGGCGTTGAAGGCCGGTGCGCGCTGGTGCGGCCGGCTTTTGAAGCTGCGATCGCGCGCCATTTGCCAGTGTGGCGTGCCAATTTGATAAAGGCCTATCGCGACAATGTGCCCGCGGCCACACTGGAATCCGCATTGGCAGGCGGCGCGGCCGGCCGCGAGGCGCTGCGGCCGTTCATTGGCAAGATCGCCGCCCAGATGCAGGCCGATAGCGAGCCGGTGCTCGAACAGGCGGCACAGGACATCGTAAAGCCGATGATGGACGAGGCATTGAAGATAGACCCTAAATCGATTGACGGCGCTGCCCGGCTGCAGGAGCTGAAAGCTGCCGGTGGCGGCGTGTATTGCGGCCTGCTGCAGCCTGAACAGGAGACGAGACGATGACAATGGGCTGGAGCCGCGACGAACAGGCCGCCCGCGCAGCGGCCGAGCTTGAGGACGGGTTTTACGTGAACCTGGGCATCGGCATGCCCACGCTGGTGGCGAACCATATTGCAGCCGGCATCGACATCACGCTGCAGAGCGAGAACGGCATGCTGGGCATGGGCCCGTTCCCGACCGAGGACGAGGTGGACGCGGACCTGATCAATGCCGGCAAGCAGACCATTACCGAGCTGCGGCGGACCAGCTATTTCTCATCGGCCGACAGCTTTGGCATGGTGCGCGGCGGGCATATCGACCTGAGCATATTGGGCGCCATGGAAGTGGCCGAGAACGGCGACCTCGCCAACTGGATGATCCCCGGCAAGATGGTGAAGGGGATGGGGGGCGCCATGGACCTGGTGGCGGGCGTGAAGCGGATCATCGTGCTGATGGACCATGTATCGAAAGACGGCAGCCCGAAATTCCGCACCCACTGCACCCTGCCGCTCACCGGCCAGGGGGTGGTAGACATGGTGATCTCCGACCTCGCAGTGCTGGCACGACCCGAGCGCGGGAGCCCATTCCGGCTGGTGGAACTGGCGCCGGGGGTGGATTTGGCGACATTGCGCGCGAAGACCGAAGGCGCTTTTCAGGCGGACTAAGTTAGCCTCCGGCGGATGATTAGAGGCCTCCGGCGGCTGGGGCCGCAGGCCCCAGACCCCATTATATGCACTATCGCCGACTGCCGTGATTGCTGGCGGCAATCATGATTTGGGGTCTGGGGCCTCCGGCCCCAGCCGCCGGAGGCTTAAAAAACACCCGCCGGAGGCTATAATTCAGGCAGCCTTCTTCAGATGCCGCCGGCCGAGCAGCTCCGCGATTTGCACGGCGTTAAGTGCTGCGCCTTTGCGCAGGTTGTCGGAGACGCACCAGAGCACGAGGCCGTTGTCTACGGTGGGATCGCGGCGGACGCGGCTGATGAAGGTGGCGTAATCGCCCACGCATTCAACGGGCGTGACGTAGCCGCCGTCTTCTGCCTTGTCGACGAGCATGATGCCGGGTGCTTCGCGCAGCAGGGCGCGGGCTTCGGCGACCGAGATGGGGTTTTCGAACTCGATGTTGATGGCTTCCGAATGGCCGACGAACACTGGCACGCGCACGCAGGTGGCGCTCACCTCGATTTCCGGATCGAGGATCTTCTGGGTTTCGCGCACCATTTTCAGTTCCTCGGCGGTATAGCCTTCATAGGCGCCGTTCTGCAGGAAATCCCCGATCTGGGGGATGACGTTGAAGGCGATCTGCTTGGGGAACTTGTTGGGCGTGGTGGCATCGCCCACGAAGATGCCGCGTGACTGTTCGAACAGCTCGTCCATCCCGGCTTTGCCGGCGCCGGAGACCGACTGGTAGGTGCTGACCACCACGCGGCGGATGGTGGCGGCATCGTGCAGCGGCTTCAGGGCCACCACCATCTGGGCGGTGGAGCAATTGGGGTTGGCGATGATGTTGCGGCGGCGATAGCCATCGATGGCCTGGGGGTTGACCTCGGGCACGATGAGCGGGACTTCCGGGTCCATGCGGTAGAGGCTGCTGTTGTCGATGACCGTGCAACCGGCGGCGGCGGCGCGCGGGGCATGGATTTTGGTGGGGGCGGAGCCGGCGGCGAAGAGCGCCATGTCCCAGCCGGTGAAATCGAAATTCTCGATGTTCTGGACCTTGAGGTCGCGGCCGGAATCACCGAAATCGATGATATCGCCCTGGCTGCGCGAGCTGGCGACAGCGGCGATATCGGCGATAGGGAACTGCCGCTCGAACAGGATGTTGAGCATTTCGCGCCCGACATTGCCGGTGGCGCCGACGATTACGATTTTATAGGCCATAGAAACTCTCCTGGGCAGTTGCCCGTGCAGGCGGCGGCTTTGGCCCGGGAGCGCTTTTTGTCAAGGCTTGTCGAGTGAAGCGGCGGCTGCAGGCTCACGCGCGGCGAGCACCGAGGTGACCGCGACATCGGCAGTGACATTGCCGAGCGTGCGGAAGATATCCGGCAGCATTTCGACCGCGATGAGGAGCGGCAGCAGCTCGATGGGGATGCCCATGGCGATGCAGATGGGCGCTACCGATGCAATGAAGCTGACCTGGCCGGGGAGCCCAATGGTGGCGATGGACACGGCAAACGCTACCGCCACGCCGGTGGCCATGGCCTGGGGCGTGAGGGTGATGCCAGAGAGGTGGGCGACGTAGCAGGCGACTGCGAGATTGGCGACCGGGCTGGTGATGCGGAACACCGACACCGCGAGCGGCAGCACCAGCCGGGCGACCGACTGCGACACCCCGAGCGGGCCGGTGGCCGCCTCCAGCATGGCCGGCAGGCTGGCGATGGAGGATTGGGTGCTGACCGCCACCACCTGGGCTGGCAGAACGCCGCGGGCGAAGCGGGCGAGGCCCGCGCCGGAGACCGCGACCAGCGCATAGACGCCGATGATGACGATGATCTGCACCAGGCTGACGACCGCCACATAATGGGCGAGCACGCCGATGGCAGCGAGCCCGGCATTGAGCCCGACCAGCGATGCGAGCGCGAAAATGCCGATGGGGCCGAGCTTGAAGACGAACTGGACGACCACGATCATGGCGCGGGTAAGCGCATCGAACAGCCCGACAAGCTGCTTGCGCGGCGCCTCGGGCAGCCGGGTGGTGGCAAGGGCGGCAGCGGCGGTGAAGACCACGATCTGCAGCGTGTTGCCCGATGCTAGCGCTGCAAAGGGGTTGGTGGGCACAAAGCTTTTCAGCCAGGCGCCGGCATCGAGCGCGGTGGCGGCGGGGGCGGCATCGGCGTTCAGGAACAGACCCGCCGCTTCGGCGGCAGCGGGCGGCCAGATACCCAGCAGCCACGGCGTGAAGACGACCGCGAAGCTGGCGGTGGCCAGCAGCAGCATGGTGAACAGCAGCAGCGCGCGGCCGCCGAGCCGGCTGGCGCCGGCGGTGCCGGCAGCATCGGCAATGCCGGTGAACAGCAGGCCAATGACCAGCGGAATGACGCTCATCTGCAGGCCGGCCAGCCAGAGGCTGCCGACCGGCTCCAGCAGCAGGGCGGCGGTTTGCGCCACCGACGTGCTGGCATAGGCGGTGAGCGCTGCACCGGTGACAAGACCTGCAAGCAGGGCCAGCAGCAGGCGCAGGCTGGTGGTCATCGACGGGCGGCGCCGAGGCCCTTGGGCGCTATGGTGCCCATGGAGACATAGAATTTCGCCATATCGTCAACGCCGAGTTCCGGCATCAGGCTCACCTGATCCACGCCCACGAACAGGAGCGCCCCGCCGATGGGCACGGGTGCGGTGGGAAGCATGACCAGATGCTGCGGGCCCTGGCCCAGATCATAGACCTGCGGGGTGGCGAGCAGGCCCATGATCTGCACTTCGGGGCCGAAGCGGATGAGCGCCACCGCCATGCCCTGCAGCTCGCCAGTGGGGGCCTTGCCGACCATGCGCACGATCTGCGCCAGCGGCCGGTATACGCCGCCGAGGAACGGCAGCCGGCCGAGCAGCTGATCGAACTGGCCCTGCAGGCTGTGGGCGCGCGACTGGACGGCGAGACCGAACAGCCAGATGATGGCGAGCGCCAGCCCGACGCCCGACAGAAAGGCCAGCTCCGGCGTGCTGGTGAGGAGCATGCCCGAGCGGGCGAAAACGCCACCGATGATGGTATCCGGACCCAGCAGCGCCACCACATAGCCGGCCAGCCACTGGATGACGACCAGCGTGATGAGCACCGGTGCGAGGAACACCAACCCGGTGAAGAAGGGGCCGAGAACGCGCGACGTGATCGACCGCGGCTCCATTACAGGTGCGCCAGCACCGCATCACCCATGGCCACGGTGCCGAGCGAGCCGCCGAGATCGGCCGTGCGCGCGCCGCCATCGAGCGCGGTGCTGACCGCCGCCTCCACCTTTTCGGCGAGATCGGGCCGGGCAAGGCTGTGGCGCAGCGCCATGGCGAGGCTGAGGATGGCGGCGCAGGGGTTGGCCACGCCGCGCCCGGCGATATCGGGCGCCGAGCCATGGATAGGCTCATAAAGGCCGGGCCGGCCCTCATCGCCGATGGCGGCGGACGGCAGCATGCCGAGCGAGCCGGTGAGCATGGCAGCTTCATCGGACAGGATATCGCCGAACAGATTGTCGGTCAGGATGGTGTCGAATTGCTTGGGGTTCTTGACCAGCTGCATCGCCATATTGTCGGCAAGCATATGGGTAAGGCGGATATCGGGATATTCGGCATCGCGCAGCGCCTGCACTTCCTCGCGCCAGAACAGGCCGGCTTCCATCACATTGCCTTTTTCCGCCGACACCACTGCACCGCTTCGGCCGCGGGCGAGCGCAAAGGCCACGCGCGCCACCCGGCGGATTTCGCTGCTGGTATAGCTGTGGGTGTTCACCCCGCGCCGCTCGCCGTTCTCCAGTGTTTCCACGCCGCGCGGCTCGCCGAAATATACCCCGCCGGTCAGTTCGCGGATGAACAGGATATCAAGGCCTTCGACAAAGATGCGCTTCAGGCTGGAGGCATCGGCAAGGGCGGGGAAGCAGCGCGCCGGGCGCAGATTGGCATAGACGTTCATGCGGGCGCGCAGCTTGAGCAGCCCGGCCTCGGGGCGGTTGCCAAAGGGCTGGCTGGCCCAGGCCGGGCCGCCGACGGCACCCATCAGCACCGCATCGCTGGCCAGCGCCTTTTCGATGGTCGCCTCGCTTATCGGCGCGCCTTCGGCATCGATGGCGGCGCCGCCGAACAGCGCCTCGCTGATATCGAGCGCAAGGCCGGCGTTGATGAGCCGGCCGGCCACCCTGCGGGCGACAGCCGTGACTTCGGGGCCGATGCCATCACCGGGAAGCAGCAGAAGTGTTTTTGTCATGCCATCTGCCTTAGAGGCAGCGCTCGGGCGAGCGCAAGCCCGTCCAACGCCTACAGCTCAGGCGGCGTGCGCGGCGCCCGCGAGGCGCTGCTTGTCAGGCGGCGCGGGCTGCGCCCGCGACCCAGGGCCGATCAGTGGCGATCCGGGCCTCGTGCGCGCCGATATCGGAGTCCATGGCGAGGCTGAGGCCGATCTCGTCCTGCCCGGCGAGCAGGCAGGACTTGCGGAACGGGTCGATGGCAAATTCGAACCGGTCCTGAAACGGGGTGGTTACGGTCTGGTTTTCAAGATCGACGGTGATCGGCTGGTCGGCCGCCACTTCCATCAACCGGTCGATCGCCGCCTGGGGCAGCACCACCAGCAAGATGCCGTTCTTGAAGGAGTTTCCGGAAAAGATATCGGCAAAGCTGGGGGCTATCACGACCCGCAGGCCCATATCGGCCAAGGCCCAGGGCGCGTGCTCGCGGCTGGAGCCGCAGCCGAAATTATCGCCCGCGATGAGAATCGGGGCGCCGGCATTGCGGGCATTGTCGAAGATATTGTCCGGGTCTTCACGGAGCGTGGAAAAGGCTGCCTTGCCGAGGCCGGCGCGGCTGATGGTTTTCAAAAAGCGTGCCGCGATGATGACATCGGTATCGACATTCTTGGCGCCGAACGGAATCGCGGTGCCGGTGAGGGTGGTGAAAGCCTGCATTCGCCCCGCATGGCACAAAGCCTGATCGGCTGCTAGGGCTGCGTGATGGCCACCCCGCACCTCTATCTCGTCGACGGCTCGGGCTATATCTTCCGCGCGTACCATCGGCTGCCGCCGCTCACCAACCCGGCAGGCACGCCGGTGGGCGCGGTCTATGGCTTCACCGCCATGCTCTGGAAGCTCATCAACGAGCTGAACGCCGCCGAAGCGCCGAGCCATCTGGCGGTGATCCTCGATGCCGGCAGCCAGACGTTCCGCAACGATCTCTATGCCGAATACAAGGCCAACCGGCCGCCGCCGCCAGAAGATCTGGTGCCGCAGTTTCCGCTCATCCGCGATGCGGTGCGCGCGTTTTCGGTGCCGTGCATCGAGCAAGCAGGCGTGGAGGCCGATGACATCATCGCCAGCTACACCAGGGCGGCGGTGGCCAAGGGCTGGCATGTGACCATCGTGAGCTCGGACAAGGATCTGATGCAGCTGGTGCAGCCGGGCGTGGATATGCTCGACACCATGGCCAACCGGCGGATCGACCGCGAGGCGGTTATCGAGAAGTTCGGCGTGCCGCCCGAAAAGGTGGGCGAGGTGCTGGCGCTGATGGGCGACAGTGTGGACAATATCCCCGGCGTGCGCGGCGTGGGGCCGAAGACCGCTGCCGAGCTTATCCAGCAGTTCGGCACCGTGGAGGCGGTGCTGGCGGGTGCCTCCACCATCAAGAAGCCCAAGCTGCGCGAAACGCTGGAAACCTCGGGCGAGGCGGCGCGGATTTCGCACATATTGGTGCAGTTGAAGGACGATGTGGCGCTCGCCGAGCCGTTCGAGGCGCTCACCCTGAAGCCGCCTGCCCCCGGCCCGCTGGGGCAGTTCCTCACCCTCCATGGTTTCAAGGCGATGCTGGCCAAGCTGGGCCGCGAGAGCGCGAACGGGGCTGCGCCTGCTGCCGGTGAAACGCCCGAAGCCCCGGCCCAGAGCTTTGACCGCAGCGCCTATGAGACGGTGACCACCGCAGACCGGCTGCAGGCCTGGGTGGCCGAAGCGACCGCCGCCGGCACGTTGGCTGTCGATACCGAGACCGACAGCCTGGACCAGATGCGCGCGCGGCTGGTGGGCGTGAGCCTGGCGACCGCACCGGGGCGGGCCTGCTACATTCCCATCGACCATGCCACCGGCGAAGGGCTGCTTGCCGAGCGCCCCGAACAGCTGGCGCTGCAGACGGTGATCGAGGCGCTGCGGCCGCTGCTGGCCGACCCGGCGGTGCTGAAGATCGGCCAGAATCTGAAATATGACATGGTGGTGCTGCGCCGCCACGGCATAGAGACGCTGGCGCCTTTCGATGACACGATGCTGCTATCCTATGCGCTGGATGCCGGGCGCGGGAACCATGGGATGGACGAGCTTTCCGCCCGCCACCTTGGCCATACGCCGATAAGCTTCAAGACCGTGACCGGCGGCGTGCCCAGCGCCAAGGCCGATTTTGCGCAGGTGGAGCTGCGCGCGGCCACCGAATATGCAGCCGAGGATGCCGATGTGACGCTGCGGCTGCAGCAGTTGTTCAAGGCCCGGCTTTGGCGCGAACAGGTGACCTGCATTTACGAGCAGGTCGATCGCCCGCTGCTGCCGGTGGTGGCAGACATGGAGATGGCCGGCATCCGCGTGGACCGCTCGGCGCTGGCCGGGCTTTCGGCGGCTTACGAAACCGAGATCGACCGGCTGGAGAAGCTGATTCACGAAGGCGCCGGCGGGCCGTTCACCATCGGCAGCCCCAAGCAGCTGGGCGAGGTGCTTTTCGAGCGGCTGGGCCTGAAATCGGGCCGCAAGAGCAGCAAGACCGGCGCCTGGGCCACCGATGCGAGCGAGCTGGAACGGCTGGCCGAGGACGGCGCGGAAATAGCCGCGCAGGTGCTGGAATGGCGCCAGCTGAGCAAGCTGAAGAGCACCTATACCGATGCACTTCAGGCGCAGATAAACCCCGATACCGACCGGGTGCACACCAATTTCGCACTCGCTGCCACCTCTACGGGGCGGCTTTCCTCCAACGACCCCAACCTCCAGAACATCCCCA
>JBBQIP010000041.1:0-15586 GCA_038325045.1 Sphingomonadales bacterium | reverse complement strand
AGCGGGCGCGGCTGTGTGGTGGAGGTGCCGATGTTCGAGAGCGTGGTGGCGTTCAACCTGATCGAGCATTTTTACGGCCAGCATTTTGTGCCGCCCAAAAGCGCCATTGGCTATGGCCGGGCGATGGCGAAGTGGCGGCGGCCGCTGCCGACCGCGGACGGGTATTTGTGCGTGATGCCCTATACCGATCCGCATTGGCGGGCGTTTTTCGACGTGGCGGGTGCGGCCGCGTATCTGGAAGACCCTCGGTTTCTGGATATCGGCACGCGTACCAGCCATGTGATCGAGCTGTACGAAATCATCGCCGGGCTGGTGCGGGAGAAGCCGACCAGCTTCTGGATGGAGGCGCTCGCAGCCCGGGAAGTGCCCTGTGCGCCGGTTATCGGGCTGGATGCCCTGCTGGACGACCCGCATCTGGCCGAGACGGGCTTTTTTCAGACGGTGGAGACCCCGGCGGGCACGCTCCGCTATCCGGGGGTGCCGGTGCTGTTTGATGGAGAGCGGCCGCAGCCGGGTGCCCCGCCGCACCTGGGCGAGCATAGCCGGGCGGTATTGGCGGAAGCCGGGTTCGATGAAGCCGATATAGCGGCGCTGCTGGCCAGCCGGGCGGCGCGGCAGGCCTGAGGGCCTTTATTACGACGGGATTCGTTCGGCTTCCTGCACCGCTGGCAGGCGGAAGCTCCCATCGAGAAACTCCGCACGGGGCAGATAGGCGCGGAAAATCAGGACGAAGGGTCCTTCGGGGGCTGGCAACCAGTTTACCACCCGCTCGCCCTGCGGCTTGTTCGACTGGATGAAGATTTCGGTGCTGCCGTCGCGGTCTGCCCGGAGTTGCTCGGAACGATCTCCTACTGCGAAGCGATCGAGCGGGTTTGCTGCGAAGAACAACCGGCCATCGGGAGCAGGTTTATACAGGGAGAGGGACCAGAACCCGCCTATTGGCAAGGCATAGGGGATGCGAAGGCTATAGGCTTTGTTCCCGCTCAGCGCGCCGCCGCCGGCATCGCTGCGGGCAACGACATACATGGCCTCTATGCGTGGCAGTGCGCCAAGGCCCGTAAGCGCGGTTTGGGCTCGCAAAAGGTGATTATTGGTATAATCGCCGACGCCGATGGCGGGATAGGACCAGCCGGAAACCAGATTTTCATCCTGCGCAGCGCTGGCGGCGAGATCGGACGTCAGGCCGGGCAGGGCGGCCGTCCAGCTGGCGGGATCGGCGCCAAGACCGGCAAAGCTGGTGGACTGGCTGGCGAAATTCGAGCGCGGGTTGCGGGCTATTATCTGATTTACAGCGGCAAGAAAGGCGGGGCCATCGGGGCGAGCGGGGGCGGCGATCTCGGAAGCTTCGACAGCCGGCGCTTCCAGAGAGGCGCCCGCCATGGCCGCTTGTGCGGTTTCGAGATCGGCAGTGCCTTTGACGAGAACCCGGATGAGCAGCCAGCAATCGCGGCAATCAAGCCGCAGCGGCAGCGTGCCTTCGGGGAGCGGACCTTCGTAGTTCCGCTCGATGAGCGCATAGCGCGCGCCCTGGCCGCCGGTGCGGCTGCCGAGGATCGCGAGACTGTCGCCTGCCATGTTCATGATGGAAGCGGAATGATAGCGACCGGGCATTTCGGGCAGGGTGAAGATGACCGGGCCGGCGGCGAGATCGAGCCAGGCGCTGGCGTATAGCGTGTCGTTATTGGGGGTGGTGACATTGCGGCTGGTGGCGTCGGCCAGCGTGGTGCGGGTAACGAGCGTATTTGCCGGGCCGGCGCCGGCGCGGGTGCGGGCCATGGCGTAGAGCGGGAATGCGAAGTGGAAGGCCTGCTGCAGCTCGGCGGCCTCTGGCGTGAGGGCAGCGGGTTCGGTTGCGGCGGGCGGCGGCGCAGAGGCTTGCGCTCGCTGAGCAGTGGCCGGAGCGGCCAGTAGCAGCGCGGCGATTGCCGATGTGATGATGGCGCTGTGCATTGATCCTCCCGGGCGCGGCGCGCCTGCAGGCTCTGGTCCCTGCCGGCTGGCGGCGCTGGCGTAAAGAGCCGATTTGCGATGGCGAACGAGAGCGGGGATAAATAATCACCTATTTGGATAAAATTAGTTGACAAGCGCAACGCTTCTGGTTATGAGATGGGCATGCTTCAGAAGTCTGCCCCGAGGGGCGAAAGATGGGGAGGGCGCGATGGAGGCAGGGCGGCGGCGTACTGGCATTCTTGCCCGAAAAGCGTTTCTGGACCGGCTGGCCGAGAGTGGAAGCCCTAAGCTGGCGGCAGCTTCGATCGGCCTGACGCTGCGCGAGGCTTATCAGTTGAAAGCGGCGGACGGCCAGTTTGCTCGGTGTTGGGAACAGGCGGTGGCGATGGCCTGGGAACAGGTTGAGGCTGCGGTTCTTGAACAGTTGCTTGCCCCCGAGCCAGGCGAAAAGCCCGGACGGTTGTTCGACAGCCGGCTGGTGTTGGCGGTGATGCAGCGCCGGCAGCCGCCGGTGCAGCAGCATGGAACCTTGATAGAGGCGCGCGGAGTTGAACGCCTGCGCGCCGAAATTCGGGCGTTGGGCACAGCCGAACCGGATGCGCGCAAGCCGGGTTGAGGCCTGGCGAGAACAGGATTTGCAGACACGATGGGAAGAGGCAGGCTGGCGCCCGAGGGCGCTTCGGTGGCGGAGATATTTGCGTCAATCCCGCGCCAGCACCGCAAGGCGCTGGTTGCGCGGTTTGGGGCCGATACAGTGGTGGCGGCGCTTTCTGGTGCGGGAGCGCTGCGGGGTTCGCAGCTGCCGCCGCCGGGGGATTGGCTGATCTGGGCCATGTTGGCCGGGCGCGGCTTTGGCAAAACCCGCGCCGGTGCCGAATGGGTGCACCAGGTGGCAAAGGTGCCGGGCCGGCGGATCGCGCTGGTGGGAGCGAGCCTCGATAGTGCCCGGGCGGTGATGGTGGAGGGCGAGTCCGGCCTGGTGGCGACGGCGCCGCCTGGCAGCGGCGTGCGCTTTCAGTCCAGCTTGCGGCTGCTGGAGTGGAAAAACGGATCGCAGGCGCGGCTATTTTCGGGCGGTGACCCGGACGGGTTGCGCGGGAGCCAGTTCGACTATGGCTGGGGGGACGAATTTGCACATTGGCAGCGCGCCGAGGCCAGCTTGACCAATTTGCGGCTCGCGACCCGACTGGGACGACACCCGCAGCTGTTGCTGACCACAACGCCGCTGCCGCTGCCATGGCTGACGGCGCTGCTGGAGGAGCCGGGCGTGGTGGTGACCCGAGGCCGCATGCGGGAGAACAGCGCCAACTTGCCGCCGGGTTTTCTGGCGGCGCTGGAAGCGCGGTATAGCGGCACAGCCATCGGCCGGCAGGAAATTGACGGCGAGGTGCTCGATTCGCTGGAAGGCGCCTTGTGGACCCGGCCGCTGCTCGAGCGGCAGCGGGTGGCCATGGGCAAGAGACCTCCGCTGGTGCGGGTGGTGATCGGTGTGGACCCGCCGGCTGGTGGTGCTGGCTCTACCTGCGGAATTCTGGTGGTCGGGGCGGATGCGCATGGGCGGGCCTGGGTGCTGGAGGATGCCAGCATGAGCTCGGCCGGTAGGCCGGAGGCCTGGGCCAGGACGGTGGTGGCTGCTGCTGCCGCCCATGAGGCGGACCGGGTGGTCGTGGAAGTGAACAATGGTGGCGACATGGTGACGGCGCTGCTGCGATCGGTGGACGCGGCGCTGCCAGTGACGGCGGTGCGGGCATCGAGGGGCAAGGTGGCTCGCGCCGAGCCGGTTGCGAGCCTCTACGGCGAGGGCCGGGTCTTTCATGTGGGGGCATTCCCCGCACTTGAGGATGAACTTTGCGGGCTGATGGCCAGTGGCAGTTATGCCGGGCCGGGCGGATCGCCCGACCGGGCGGATGCGCTGGTGTGGGCATTGACGGCGCTGCTGCTGACGTCGCGGCCGCTGCGGCCGGGGATACGCCCGGTCTGATGGCCGTGCGGGTCTGCCGTGCTTGAACAGTAACAGGGAGTGACAGGAATGAAGCTGGCGTTCTGGCGGACCAAGGGTCTTGCCCCCGATACGCGCGCTCCTTCGCTGGTGCCGAGCTGGGCGACGCCCTGGCTTGGGGCCGGTGGTTCGGCGCCACGCAGTTATGAGGCGCAGGTGCGTGCTGCCTATCTGGCCAACCCGGTGGCGGCGCGGGCGATTCGAATGGTGAGCGAAAGTGCTGGCGGCGCGCCGCTGGTATCCGAGCCGGCCGGCCATCCGGCGCTGGCGCTGCTGGCGAGCTGTGGCTGCGGTGCCTCGGGTCCGGGCCTTCTGGAAGCGCTCGCAGCTCAGATGCTTCTGCATGGCAATGCCTATGTGGACGTGGCGTGCGGGGCGGATGGCTTGCCGGTAGCGCTCTATGCGCTGCGCCCCGAACGGGTGAGCGTGGAACTGGATTCGAGTGGCTGGCCGGCTGCCTATCTGTACCGGACCGGTGAAAAGATTACACGCTACAGCGCCGAGACCCATGGCGACCAGGTGGGGCTGCTGCATATCCGCAGTTTTCACCCGTTAGACGACCATTATGGGCTGGGCTGCCTGGGCGCTGCTTCTGGGCCGGTGGCGGTGCACAATGCGGCGGCGCGCTGGAACCAGGCCTTGCTCGACAATGCGGCGCGGCCTTCGGGCGCATTGGTGTACCAGCCTGGTGATGGGTCAGTGCTGAGTGCGGAGCAGTTCGAGCGGTTGCGGGCAGAAATGGAGGCCGGCTTCTCCGGTGAAGCCAATGCTGGCAGACCGCTGCTGCTGGAGGGCGGACTGTCCTGGCAGGCGATGTCGATGACGCCCGCCGAGATGGACTTTGCCCGGCTGCGGGACACCGCGGCGCGCGAAATCGCGCTGGCCTTTGGGGTGCCGCCGTTGCTGCTCGGCCTGCCGGGCGATGCGACCTATGCCAATTACAAGGAGGCCAATGTGGCCTTGTGGCGGCTGACGTTGCTGCCGCTGACGGCACGCATTCTCGATGCGCTTTCTGCTCATTTGCGGGCCTGGTGGCCGGATCTGGTTCTGCGGGTGGACCGCGACGAAGTGCCGGCGCTTTCCGAGGACCGGGAACGGCTTTGGGCGCAGGTGACTGCGGCGACATTTCTGAGCGACGACGAGAAGCGGGCTGCGCTGGAGCTGGAGGCTGGCCGATGACCGCCATGCTGGAAGGGCTGGTGGCACAGGCGGAGGCGGAAGGCGCAAAGCGGGTGACCCTGCGGGCGGTTGTTGAGGAAGCAAGCGAGATTGGTGCGCAGCGCGCTCTGGAAATGATCGGGCTGAGGGACGGCAAGGCGGGTGCCGACATCGTGGAGCTGCGGCAGCTGATCCAGGGGTGGCGCGACGCCAAGAAATCGGCGGTTTCGGCAGTGTTTTCATGGGCAGTGCGATCGTTGGTGGCGCTGCTGCTGATGGCGATCGCTTTCAAGATCGGGCTGGTCGAAAGCGGGAGGGGCTGAAGGATGAGCGATATCAGGCTGGCGGGCTATGCCAGCGTTTTTGGCGTGGCGGACAGTGGCGGCGATGTGGTTTCACCCGGCGCATTTTCCGGCGAGGCGGGGCGCCTGCCCTTGCTTTGGCAGCATGACCCGCGCGAACCTATTGGGTTTGTTGAAGGGTATAGCGAAGATGCGCGCGGGCTGCGGGTGACGGCCCGGGTTGTGGCGAGCGGGCGCGGTGCGCAGGCGGCGCGACTGCTCGAAGCTGGCGCGATCGACGGGCTGTCGTTCGGATACCGGGTGAAATCGGCGCGCCGTGACCGTCAGAGCGGAATGCGGATGCTGGAGCGGCTGACGCTGATCGAGGTTTCGCTGGTGACCTTCCCGATGCAGCCACTTGCACGGGTGCTGGGACTTTCCAAGGTGGCAGAGGAGATGATGAATGGACTATGAGACCAAGGCCGACACGCTGCAGGCGGTGTTTGAGCCGGCTGTGACTGGCGGGGTCGATACGGCCGCGCTGGATGCACTGAAGGCCGATGTGGCCCGGCTTTCGGGCCTGGTTGCGGCTCGGCCGATCGAGCGGCCGGCTCTGGCTGGCAGCAAGGCCGCCGGGAGCGTTGACTGGCTGCGCAAGGGCGGCGAGGCCGCCGCTGAAGTGAAGGCGGCGACGATCTCTCCGACTGCGAAGGGCGGTGTCGCGGTTCCGGTGGAAATCGATGCCGTGAATGCCCGGGTTCTGGCAGCGGCATCGCCTATCCGCAGCATCGCGCAGGTGGTCGATATCGGCTCGGTGAATTACCGCAAGCTGATCACCACCACTGGCGTGGTGTCGGGCTGGGTGGCCGAAACCGCGCTGCGGCCGGAAACCGAGACGCCCGATTTTGCGGAAATCGCTCCGCCGATGGGCGAGCTTTATGCCAATCCGGCGGCCAGCCAGGCGATGCTCGATGATGCCATGTTCGATGTGGAAAGCTGGCTGGGCGAAGAAATCGGCCGCGAGTTTGCCCGTGCCGAAGGGGTGGCGTTTGTGAGCGGTGACGGCGTGAGCAAGCCGCGTGGCTTCCTGACTGCTCCGGTGGCGGTTACCGGCGATGCCGCCCGCGCTTTCGGCACCCTGCAATATGTGGCCGCCGGTGCCGCTGGCGCCTTTGCGGCAAGCAACCCGCAAGACCGGCTGATCGATCTGGTCCAGTCGCTGGCTGCTCCGTATCGGCAGGGCGCGGCCTGGGTGATGAATGCGGCTACGCTGGCGCAGGTGCGCAAGATGAAGGACAGTACCGGCGGCTTCATCTGGCAGCCTTCGCTGGCGGCCGACCAGCCGACCTCGCTGCTGGGCTATCCGGTGGTGGAGGTGGATGCCATGCCCGATGTGGCGGCCAATAGCCTTTCGATCGCGTTCGGCAATTTCCAGGCCGGTTACCTGATTGCCCAGCGGCCGGAGACGATGGTGTTGCGTGACCCCTATACCCGCAAGCCGTTCGTGCATTTTTATGCAACCCGGCGTGTGGGCGGTTCGGTGATCGACAGCCGCGCCATCAAGGTACTGCGCTTCAGCGCTACCTGAACCAATTAGGTTCCCCCGAGTGACTGGCCCCGCTGCAGCAACACTGCGGCGGGGCAATTTTTGGGAAAGGCTGTTGGATGGCGATTATTTCCGCCGAAATCGAGAGCAGCGGCTGGGTGCTGCGGCTGGTGGTTTCGGGTGAAGCTGGCAGCTTTGGGAGCTATGCGCTGGACCCTGATGGGGCGCGGCGCCTTTGGGTGACCAGCAGCCATCCGGGCCATGTGAAATCGGGTGGCCAGGCGGTTCCCGGCGCGCTGGCGCGGCAGATTGCGGTGACGACCCCGCTTCGGCAGCCAGTGAACCCGGCGGACCCGAACCTGCAGGTGATTGACGAGACCAGCCTGGGCGGCGGCCAGATCCGGGTGCGGATGGCACTTTCCAGCTATATCTATCCGACCGATACTCTGGTGCGGCTGAACGCGGTTGCCGGCTGGCGAACCGGCGAGGCTGGCGCGCTGAATGTCGTGGTGACCAATAACAGCGCTGAAGTGGCGCCGATGCCGATCATGCGCTGGGCGGTGCTGCCATTTGCAGTATCGGCATCGACCTTCCGGCTTTCTTTGATTGTCGCTTCGCACCATCCGCAGGGCTTTGAGCCAGTGGCAGGCGTGCGGTTCACCATGACCGACGGCAGCGCGAGCAAGTCTGTCTGGGCGACGGCACTGGCGACCGACAACAGCCTTGACGACAATCTGCGTTGCTACACGGTGGAGCTTGACGCCAGCACGGCGCCGGCGCTGGCCGCCGGGCTGCTGCGCTGCGACGCCGAGGTGCTTCCCTGGCTTGGGTCCATGCGTTCGACCGATCCGGCCGGAACCCGGTCCATGGCCGCCCTTGGAACCGCTGCAACGAGCACGGCGGCAGCCTCGCCCCTTGTGGTTGGTTTCGACCCGGCCGGCACGCGATATGGCCAGCAGTGGGTGATGCTCGACCCGGTGGCTGGAAGCACCACGGCTTCAGCAGCGATGGTCCAGCCGACGCTTGCAGCCGCAAGGGCGGTCGCCAGCCGGGCTCGCACCATTCCGGTGGCGATGCAGGCGCTGTATCTGGCAAACCGTACTTTACCGGCGGCCAATGGCCAGCCGGCGGCAACCCGGTCGTGTGACGGGGCGCGGATCGTGCTGCCGGCGGGCGTAACCCTGGTTAGCGGTGCCAATGTTACAAATGGGCTGGTGACGCCGCAGATTCCGGTGCGGATCATCGGTGATCCCGAAGCTGCCAATCCGCGGGACAATTGCATAATCAGGAGCACGGCCACACAGTCGCCGCTGCTGCGGGTGGACAAATGGCAGTTCGAGAATTGCACTCTGGAGCTCGGCCAGTCGCGGATGTTCCTGACCAATTCGACTACCGTGCAGCGGGTGATGTTCGACCGTGTGACGGTGCAGGCACGCCCGGGTTATGAAACGGCAGCATCGGCGAACGATGATCTGTTTGGTGTGACCGCTGCCGCTGGAAACTGGACCGCTGCTGCTGTGCGCACGCGCTGGTGGCGCAATGGGTTGGACATGAACACCCAGCGGCTGCGGTTTGGCCTGATCCGCAACTGCGAGCATTCGCGCGCTGCTGGCGGCATAACCATGCTGAAGAACCAGGTGATCCCCGATACGGTCGACGGCACGTTTACGGCATCGGCGTTTGGCGGAAGCTATCTCTCCTATGGGCTGGCAGAAGATGCCGGCGCCCAGCAGGATGCCTTCATCGCTTTCAACGACGCGCGTGCGATCCGCGGCTATTTCAACCTGTTCCAATATATGAGCGTCGGCGCCGACGGGAACTCGCAGGTGGCGATCCGTCGCCATGTGATGCTGGGCAATGTGGCCGAGCGGATAGGGCAGGGCAACCAGCCGCTTTCGCAGCTGGGTGTGGGCCCGTCCTATACGATGACGCACAACATCGTCGAGATGAATACCATGATCGGGGACCGGTTCAATGGCCCCTATAATGACCCGTCTTCATCTACGACAACGAACTGTCCGCTGATCCTGAACCGCCAGGCCGGCAACTTGTTCGATCGCAACCCCACCAAGCATGACGACTTTAATTCGCCGTTGGGGCTGAGGCCGGCGCTGATTGACGGCTGGTCGGTGTTGATGGGGGTGATGAACGAGGGGAATTACGACGCAAGCCGGCAGAATGTGGAGTTTCCTTACTTTTTCAGAGGCCTTCAGTCGTTTCAGGGCAACGTCGCAATGGCCATCAATGTGGTGGACGACAGGTCCATCCTGGGCACGGATGCAGGTGGGGGGGACTATCGACCAACAGCGGCTTCGCCGTTCCTGAACCGGATAAGCAGCGGCAACACCGACCGCGACCTGAACAATGCCGTTCGCTCGGCCGGTAGCCCGGCCGGCGCGCTCGAGGCTGCGCAGGCACCGGGCGGTGTTGCGATCGGTCCGGGGTCGGCGGCCCATGGAACGGGATCATCGGTGGCAGGCCTGTCAGTTGGTCTCAGCCTGGTGCCCGGCGGATCACGCCATGGCCAGCGCGCCGGAGAGCCGGGCCTTGCCGCGGGGACAAACCTTGTGCCCGCAGGTGCGCGCATGGCCAGCGCGGCGCGGCCATCTGCCTTGCTGCTGAGCATGCAGTTGAGCCCGGCGCCCGGGCAACATCTGCTGGGATCAGGATCGCCGGCTTTCAGCCTGGGCAGCATGACGCTGGTCCCCGCGAACGGATCATTGCCGGTGACCGAGCTGGGGCTGGTCACGATTTTTCCGGCTGCAGGGGTTGGTGGCCGGCGTCTGCCGGTCGGTCAGGACCTGCGCACCAATTTTGCACGACTGGGTTGATGGGAGAGAGACGATGGCGAAATTTGCGAGTGATTTTGTTCTGGATGGCAGCCTTAATGTGGTCCGCTCGGCGAACCGGCTGGTGGCTGTAAGCGGGCAGCCGGCGACCTATGCGGCGGCGGACAGCGGCCGACTGGTCGAAGCTGCGCTGGTGACCGGTGATTTCAGCATCAGCGACGGCGATATTTCAGGGCGCAAGGTGGCGGTATCCGCCAAGCTCGGGCTGTCCGTCATTGCTGCCGGCACTGCCGATCATGTGGCGCTGCTCGACAGTGTGAGCCAGCGGCTTTTGTACGTGACGACCTGCCCAGCCCAGGTGCTGCCGAGCGGCGGCACGGTGAACATCGCCAGCTGGAACGTGGAAATCGGCGACCCGGTCTGAGGCTGGGCGTTCTGACGGGCAATCAAAGGAGGGGCTGGTGACGGTATTCCTGAAGGATCCGGGCGCAGCGCTCGACTATGTGATGGACTGGCAGGCCGGATATCTGGCCGGCCAGTCCATCATTGCCTCGAGCTGGGCGGTGGCGCCTGAACAACCAGGTGGCATCACCATTGGCGCGGACAGCATATTGGCGGGCCAGACCCGGGTTGCGCTCGCTGGCGGGCGTGCGGGACGCCTCTATCATGTAACCAATTCGGTTCGCTTTTCTGACGGCGGCGAAGATCAGCGCACGCTCATAGTGCGGGTGGAGGAGCGGTAATGGCGATTGACCAGGGTGCGCTGGCGGTCAGCCTCGCCGAGTGCAAGGCCTATTTGCGGCTGGACCGGGATGATGAGGACGGGGTGCTGGCCGGCCTGCTGCGAACAGCGGCCGGGCTGTGCGAGACCTTTATCGGGCAGTGGCTGATCATCAGGGAGGCAGAGCAACGCCTCAACCTTACCGAACAATGGCAGCGCTTGCTGGTGTTGCCTGCTGTCTCGTTGGTTGATGTGACCGACGGAGCATTGGTGCTAACCGGCGACCGCTTTGCATTCGAGGTCGGCAACGATGGCCTTGGTTGGCTGCGGCTGACCGCAACCGAGGGGCTGGCGGCGCCGGTCATTCGGTACCGGGCCGGGCTGGCAGCCGATTGGAACGATGTGCCGGAAGCCTTGCGGCACGGAATCGTGCGGCTGGCGGTGCATTTGTACACGCACCGCGATGCGGCCGATGCCGGGCCGCCGCCAGCTGCTGTGGCAGCGCTTTGGCGGCCGTGGCGGCGGCTTTCCCTCGGCTGATCGAAAGGAGCCGTGATGGCGGAAACAGGTGAACTTGCGGGACTGCTCATCGAGCGGGTGATCCTGGAGGAATGGCGGGAAAGCCGCGATTCCGCGGGGCTGTCGATCGGTGCATGGGAGCCCAGGGGCAGCCTTGCGGCTGCTGTGGCGCTGGAGCCGGCTTCGGCCGTGAACACAGCGCCCTTGAGCGGCGATGCACTGCGCACGGTCGCTCGTTGGCGGGTGACGTTGCGCGCGCCGGGGCCGGGGTCCGCAGTGCCGGGTCTTGCCTCCAGACTATGGTGGCGCGGCGAGCGGCTGAAGGTGCTGGCCGTTGAGCGTGACCCGGCCTCTCCGGACCGACTGGTGCTGCGTTGCCGGAGCGACGGCTGATGACAATCGACCGACTGCTGTTGCGGCTGGCTGCGGCGGCTAAAACGCGTGCGGCTGCAGCACTGCCTGGCCGAGCTGCCATGCTGGCCGACAGGCTGGGAACCGAACTGCCCGAAATACTGGCCGAGGCCGAGCCGGAGGCCGTGCGGCTATCGGCGCCGGGGCTCCGCGCGCGGGTTTACGGAAGCCGCAAACGCGAGCCGGATGCACGGCTGGCCTGGTTGGCGGCCTGGCTTTCGAGCGGAGGGGATTGAGATGGGTGCAAGCCTTGCAATGCAGCGGCTTATGGTTTCGGCGCTGGCCGCCATTGATGGAGTGACCGGCGTTTTTGACGGGCCGCCGGTAGATGCGGCTGCACCTTATCTGGTGATTGGACCGGAGCTGCTGACCGACTGGAGCACCAAGACCGAAACCGGCCATGAGCACCGGGTTCAGGTGCGGGTTTGGGACGAGAGCCGCAGCGGGACGCGGGTGAGGCCGCTTATGGCAGCAATCGAAATGGCCCTGGCTGGGCTGACAGGCACGATGGATGGCCATCGACTGGTTTCGAGCCGCCTGGTGCGGGCTGCGGTGCTGACTGGTGAAGATGGCTGGACGCAGGGACTGGTCGAGTTTCGACTTCGGAGCCTCGAGATCGGCTGAGCCGCCAGCTGGCACGGATTTTTTGCAGGAAGGAACAGGAAGATGGCGATGGAGAAGGGCAGTGCCTTTCTGCTGAAGGTGGGCAATGGCCAGGTGCCGCTCACGTTCAGCACGGTGGCAGGGCTGCGGACGACGCAGCTGACAGTGAATGCAGAGACTGTGGTGGTGACCAACCAGGGTTCGGGCGGATGGCGCGAGCTGCTTTCGGGGGCCGGAGTCCGATCGGTTTCGCTGAGCGGCGCCGGGGTGTTTACCGGATCGGCAGCGGAAGCGCGGATCAAGGCCAGCGCGCTGGCCGGCGTTATCGATGACTACCGGGTGGTGTTTGAAAGCGGTGATACCGTGACCGGGCGGTTTTTGCTGACGCGGCTGGATTATGCGGGCGATTTCAATGGTGAGCGTACTTACACGCTGGCTCTGGAGAGCTCTGGCCCGGTGGTGACGGCGTGACCTTGGCCAATGCCGAGCGCGGCGAGGCTGTGCTCATGCTGGGGAATGAAGCGATCAGGCTGCGGCCGAGCTTTGAAGCGCTGGTGGCTGCCGAAGCAGAACTTGGGCCGTTGTTTGCGCTGGTGGAACGCGCGGCCGGCGGCGGGCTTGGCCTGAGTGAATTGGCGGGGCTGCTCTGGCATTGCGCCTGCCCCAACCCGTTCGAAAAGGACCGTGCCGGTTTCAACGAGGCGCTGGTGGTTGGTGGCATGGCGCAGGCGACCCCGGCGTTGAGGGTGCTGCTGGGCCAGATATTGGCAGGCCGGTGAATGAGCGAGGACTGGCGGTTTGCAGCTGCAGCAAGGCGTGCGGCCCGGCTTGCTGCAGCCGAACTGTGCTGGCGGCCTGCGGAATTCTGGCAGGCGACACCGGCGGAACTTTTGACGGCGCTGGGGCTGGACCAACCCGGCGAGGCTGAGCCGCTGGGCGGCGAGTTGCTGGCGAGACTTATGGAGGCATGGCCTGATGGACACGCGGACCGATGAGCTGGATGCACTGGTGATTGCGGTGCGAGCCGATACCAGCGGCTTTATGGCCGGACTTGGCGATGTCCGGCGCGAGCTGGATGGACCGCTGACCCAAGGTGTGGAGCGCGCTGGTGCCGGCATCGAACGATCCTTGTCGCGCGCGATCGTGAGTGGGCGTTTGGGGTTTGAAGATCTGCGGCGGGTGGCGCTCCAATCGCTGGCCGATATTGCTGCGGGTGCTTTGCGGAGTGACCTGGCCGGGCTGTTGGGCGGCGGCGGCGGTGGCGGGGTTATCTCTGGCCTGGTTTCGGGCTTGTTCGGCGGAGCGCCGGGCAGGGCTACGGGTGGGCAGGTTACGGCCGGGCGAGCCTATAAGGTGGGCGAGCGTGGGCCGGAGCTATTTGTGCCTCAAGCGTCCGGGCGGATCGAGGCCAATGGCGGCGGGGCGGCGCGACCCGGGGTCAGTGTGACGGTGAATGTGTCTGCGCCGCGTGAGGCCAGCCCGGCCATGATGGCGCAGACCGGTGCACAGGTGGCTCGTGCCGTGCGCCGGGCTCTTGCAAGGGCCGAAGCATGATAAAGCATTGGCTTGCAACGCCGAAGGACCGGCATCGCACGCGCTGGGTCAAGCGGTTCGACCCCCGGTACTGGACCGTGGATTTTCCGCGTCCGATGATGGCGGCAGTGACCACCCAGGCCGACAGGGATTTGGTTGTGAATGCGGTTTTCCTGCGCAAGGCTGACCTGTGCGGGCTGATTTGGGAATCGCGGGACAGGTGGAGCCATGCGCTGCTGTCGCTTGATGAAGCACGTGACTATCGAGGTCTGACGCTATCTTTTCGATTACAGATCGCTGGCGGTGCGCTCCTGCTCGATGCCGTGAACGGTCCGGTGCTGACTATCGAGGGCCGCGACTCCTCAGGCACGCCGCGTGCCTGGTTTGTGCGGTTGTGGAACTATGCCGATGGCAGCCCGGACGACGCCCGGATCGTTCTGGATTTCGACCGGCTCGATGGCGGGTTTTTGCTGCCTGGCGAGGCTGACCAAGTATGGTCCGGGGACATTGACCGGATGTTCATTTCGTTTGTTGCGGCGGGCTTCGATGGCACTGATACGCCGCTTGCTGCGCCGGTGGAAGCGGAGCTGAGAGTGCGGGACCTCATGTGCGAAGGCCCCGGCGCAGTGCTTGCGGCGGGAGACGGTTTCGTACCGCCGCACGGCCTTCATATCTGTAGCGGCTATGACGACAGCTATAACCAGACGCCGGAGCGAATGCTCGAAGCCATGTATGCGCTCGGCTACCGTGGGTCGCTGGTCCATTATGTTGGCATGAGCCACTTTCCGGGTTTGCGGTGGGATGCGGCGACGCAATCCTATCTGGCTGTGGATGACGTGCCGCTATGTGCGCCAGCGATCGCCTGGCATGCGGACTTTTTGGCCAGAGCCGGCGCATTGGGCTTTTCGCCCATCCTTTCGCTTTCTTTCGAACTGCTCGACCAGCATTGCCCGGCGGAATGGGCGCAGCGCGCAGCCGATGGCAGCAGGGGGCTGACCGGCTATACGCCGCCTTCCAGTTTGTTGAGCCCGGCCGTGCCGGCGGCAATGGCATGGCTGCAGGAAGTGGCTCGAACATTTGTGGGCCTTGCTGGCGAAGCTGGCGTGGCTGTGAGGTTCCAGATTGGCGAGCCCTGGTGGTGGGTGGGGCCGGATGCCCGCCCGTGTTTTTATGATGCGGCCACGGTGGCGCTTTATCTTGCCGAGACCGGGCGGGTGGCACCGCGGATCGACGATATCAGGCTGGTTGCGACGCAGGACGAGCGGGACTTTCTTGATTGGTGCGGGACCCTGCTCGGGCGGGGAACATTGGCGCTGCGCGATGCGGTTCTGACGGCTGCGCCGGCGACGGAAACGCTGTTGCTTTTCTATGCGCCCCAGGTGCTCGACCTAGCGGCACCGGAGCTGGTCCGTGCCAATCTTCCTTTGGCCTGGGCGATGCCGGCGTTCGATGTGCTGCAACTTGAGGACTATGACTTTGTAACGCTGAATGATTTCGGCGGGCAAAGGCGCGCGCGCGAGGTCGTGGACCAGCGGCTTGGCTACCCGACCGCTGAGCAGCACTATTTTTCAGGCTTCGCGGTTCTGCCGGAAGACTGGGAAGCGATTGGAGGGGCGGCCCAGGCGGCCGTGGCCCGCGGCGTGGCTGAGACCTTTATCTGGGCTTGGCCGCAAGTTGCGCGGGATGGGTTTGTACCCTTTCGGATAGACGATGGATCTGGGGAGAGCGAGATGGCGTTTCACGATGTGCTTTTCCCGTTGCGGCTGGGCTACGGCGCTGCTGGCGGACCGGAATTTGCAACGCAGGTGGTGGTGACCGGATCGGGCCATGAACAGCGCAACAGCCAGTGGAGCGACGCCCGCCAATCCTATGATGCCGGGCTGGGGCTGCGGTCGGAAGCGGACCTTGCGGCGCTGGTCGGCTTTTTCAGGGCAAGGCGCGGTCAGGCGTTCGGCTTTCGGTTCAATGACCCGCTGGACAACAGTTCATCCGCGGCAGGGGATGCGGTGACAGCGCTCGACCAGCTGATAGGGGAGGGTGACGGCGGTACGACGCGGTTTGCGCTGATCAAGCGCT
>JBBQIP010000040.1:0-15822 GCA_038325045.1 Sphingomonadales bacterium | reverse complement strand
CCCTTGTTGCTCAAGAGCAGCGCTTCAGGCGCGGCGAGCGAGCGGTGCCTCGAGATTTGCGGCCAGCGCTTCCAGCCGGGCGGCGAGTGCCTCCAGCCGGGGGTCGGCCATCGGCGGGGGTGCCTTGCCGGCGCGGCTGTCGTGCAGCTCGTCCGCCACCATCAGCGCGGTCATCAGCATCAGCCGTCCCTCGCTCATCGGGCCGAGCGATTCGACAAGCCTGTCGGCGCGAGCGGCGAGATCGGCGGCTAGCGCCAGCAGGTGCGGCTCATCCCCATCGCGGCAGGCGAGCGGGTAATTGCGGCCCGAAATCTCCACGATCACCTGTGCCATCAGGCGTCTTCCGCCAGCAGCGTATCGAGCATTGCCAGCGTTTCGCGCGCCGCTGCCTCTATGTCGGCCAGCCGTTGGCGCTCGGTCTCGCGGGCAGCCAAAGCCGCTTCAAGCCGCAAAGCAGCGGCTTCCAGCCTTTCAAGAGTAGCGTTGGCGAGCAATTGCAAATTCCCCGAAATCAGAGGGTTGTGGTGGTTAGATATGAGCCACTCTAGGTTTGAGTCAATCGACTGTCGCACCCTTTGGGGCAGGTGGTTTGCGGCTAAGGCCCAGCCGTGGTTGACGCATCAAGACGGCTATGGCCAATGTCCGCCGCGATTCGCGGGTGCTGTGCACCCAAGTATTTGAGGAATATCCCCCACATCATGAACGGACGCTTATGAGCGAGCTGCGGGCCATGGCCGATGCCATTCGCGTGCTGGCGATCGATGCAGTCGATGCAGCCAATTCCGGCCATTCGGGCATGCCGATGGGCATGGCAGATGTCGGGGCGATCCTGTTCCAGAAGTTTCTGAAGTATGATTCGGCCGCGCCCGACTGGGCGGACCGGGATCGGTTCGTGCTCTCGGCCGGGCATGGCTCGATGTTCATTTATGCAGCGCTGCATCTGGCCGGCTATGCGCGGCCTACGATGGAGGACATCAAGTCCTTCCGCCAGTTCGGCAGCCCGTGCGCTGGCCACCCCGAGAATTTCGAGTTGGCAGGTGTGGAGACCACTACCGGGCCGCTGGGGCAGGGGCTGGCAACGGCTGTGGGCATGGCAATGGCCGAGCGCGCCCTGAATGCCCGCTTCGGCGATGCGCTGGTGGACCACCGCACCTGGGTGATTGCCGGTGACGGCTGCCTGATGGAGGGCATCAGCCATGAAGCGATTGGCATTGCCGGGCATCTGGGGCTGGGCCGGCTGAACCTGATCTGGGACGATAACGGTATTTCCATCGATGGCCCGGTGAGCCTGGCTTCGAGCGAGGACCAGCCCGCCCGATTTGCTGCTGCCGGCTGGCATGTGGTGCGGTGCAACGGGCAGGACCCCGCCGATGTGGCCGCTGCCATGGAGGCCGCAATTGCTGACCCAAGGCCCTCGCTTATCGCCGCCAAGACCACCATCGGCTTCGGCTCGCCCACCAAGGCGGGCACAGCGTCTGCGCACGGCGCCATTACCGGCAAGGATGCAGCGGCCGCGCGCGAGGCGCTGGGCTGGACCTCGCCGCCCTTCACCCTGCCCGAAGCCACGCTGGCGGCGTGGCGCAGTGCGGGCGCGCGCGGGGCTGCCGACCGAAAGGCATGGGCGGAGCGGCTGGCGGCCGCCCCGGCGCGCGCCGAATTCGAGGCCGCCATGGCCGGCGGCCTGCCTGCAGCCGGTGTGGAAGCGCTTGCCGGACTGACCCGCACGCTGCGTGCGGACGCGCCCAAAATGGCCACCCGCAAGGCGAGCGAAACCGTGCTGAAGGCGCTGACCCCGCAGGTGCCTGCACTGCTGGGCGGCTCGGCCGACCTTACCGGATCGAACTTCACCCGCACGCCCGATCAGGGGGTGTTCGGCCCGCCGGGTTATGAAGGCCGGCACATTCATTACGGTATCCGCGAATTCGGCATGGCAGCCGCCATGAACGGGCTGGCGCTGCACGGCGGCACCATTCCCTATGGCGGCACGTTTCTGGTGTTTTCCGATTACATGCGCGCGGCCATCCGGCTTTCCGCCTTGCAGCGGGCGCAGGTGATCTATGTGCTTACCCACGATTCGATCGGGGTGGGGGAGGATGGTCCCACCCACCAGCCGGTCGAGCATGTGATGAGCCTGCGGATGATCCCCAACCTCGCACTGTGGCGCCCCGCCGATGCGGTGGAGACTGCCGAGGCCTGGGAGCTGGCGCTGGCCGACCGCGATCGGCCGACGGTGCTCGCGCTTTCCCGCCAGAACCTGCCGGCAGTGCGCACCGAAGGCGATGGGCTGGAGGGCAACCAGAGCGCGCGCGGTGCTTACCGGTTGAAGGCGGCGGCGGCGGCGCGGCGGGTGGTCATCATCGGCACCGGCTCGGAAGTATCGGTGGCGCTGGAGGCGGCTGCATTGCTTGAGGCCGAGGGTTTGGGCTGTGATGTGGTATCCATGCCCGGCTGGCACGCCTTTGCGGCGCAGGACAGCGGTTATAAGGCAGATCTGCTGCCCGCAGACGCGCTGCTGGTGGCGGTGGAAGCAGGCGTGAGCCTGGGCTGGGAACGCTGGGTTGGCCGGGACGGGCTGATCTGCGGGATCGATGAATTCGGTGCCTCCGCGCCGGCCGAGGTGCTTTTCCGGCATTTCGGGCTTACCGGCGACGCGGTGGCTGCAAAAATCAGGGCGCGGTTGGGCAACTGACCCGGCGGTTTGCCAGAGCGAAAAAAGGCAGGAAACGAAATGGCCATAAGAGTAGCAATCAACGGATTTGGCCGGATCGGCCGCAATGTGCTGCGCGCGATTGCGGAAAGCGGGCGCACCGATATCGAAGTGGTTGCGGTGAACGACCTTGCCGATGCCGCCGCCAATGCCCGGCTGCTGGCGCGCGATTCGGTGCATGGCCGCTTTCCCGGCACGGTGAGCGTGGACGGCGATGCCATGGTGGTGAACGGCAAGCGCATCGTGGTGACCGCCGAGCGCGACCCGGCGAAGCTGCCGCACGCTGCCCATAGTGTGGATATCGCGCTGGAGTGCACCGGCTTCTTTACTGCTGCCGACAAGGCGGGGCTGCATCTGGCGGCGGGCGCGAAGCGGGTGCTGGTTTCCGCACCCGCCAAGGGGGCGGACCTGACCGTGGTTTACGGCGTGAACCATGACAAGCTGACCGCGGACCACAGGATCGTTTCCAACGCTTCGTGCACCACCAATTGCCTGGCGCCGGTGGCGATGGTGCTCGACCGTGAATTCGGGCTGGTCAAGGGCCTGATGACCACGGTGCACGCCTATACCAACGACCAGCGCATTCTGGACCAGGTGCATGAGGACCCGCGCCGCAGCCGCGCGGCAGCACTTTCCATGATCCCCACCACAACCGGTGCTGCGCGCGCGGTGGCCGAAGTGCTGCCGCAGCTGAAGGGCCGGCTCGACGGATCGGCGATCAGGGTGCCGACGCCCAATGTGAGCATGATCGACCTGACCTTCGTGGCCGGCCGCGATACCAGCAAGGAAGAGGTGAATGCAGCACTGAAGGCGGCCGCGATCGGCGAGCTGCAGGGCGTGCTGGACTGGACCGACGAGCCGCTGGTGTCGATCGACCTCAACCATTCGCCGGCATCCTCGACCGTGGACAGCCTGGAGACAGCCGTGATCGGCGGCAATCTGGTGCGGGTGGTGAGCTGGTATGACAATGAGTGGGGCTTCTCCAACCGCATGGCCGATACCGCCGTTGCCATGGGCCGGCTGCTCTGACTGGCCGATGGGATTTCGCACTCTCGATGATCTGGCGGCGGCGCCGGGCGGGCTGAAGGGCCGGGTGGTGCTGGTGCGCTGCGACCTGAATGTGCCGATGGACAGCGACGGCGAGGTGAGCGATGCGACCCGGCTGATGAGCCATGTGCCGACGCTGGCGGAGCTTTCCGATGCGGGCGCTCGGGTGCTGGTGCTTTCGCATTTCGGGCGGCCAACGGGCATCGATTCCGCGCTCAGCCTTGCGCCGCTCGCCCGCCCGCTGGCCAATGTGCTGGGCCGTCCGGTGGCGTTTGTGCCGGACTGTATTGGGGATGCGCTGGACGTGGTGGTGGCCGAGATGGCGCCGGGCGATGTGGTGCTGCTTGAAAATACCCGCTTCCATGCCGGTGAGGAGGCCAATGATCCGGCGTTTGCGGCCGAGCTGGCGGCGCATGCCGCAGCCTATGTGAACGACAGTTTTTCAACCGCGCACCGGGCCCATGCCTCGACCGAGGGTGTGGCGCATCTGCTGCCGGCCTTTGCAGGCCGCGCCATGCAGGCGGAGCTGGAGGCGCTGGAAGCAGCGCTCGACCGTCCGCGCCGGCCGGTGGCGGCGGTGGTGGGCGGCGCCAAGGTTTCCACCAAGCTGGATGTGCTTCTGCACCTGGTGGGCCGGGTGGAGCATCTGATGATCGGCGGCGCCATGGCCAATACCTTTCTGGCCGCCAAGGGTGTGAACATCGGCCGCTCGCTGGCGGAGCCGACCATGGCCGGCACCGCGCTCGATATCCTTGCCCGTGCCGAGGCTGCCGGCTGCACCGTGCACCTGCCCTATGAAGTGGTGGTGGCGACCGAATTTGCCGCCCATGCCCCGCACCGGCTGGCCAATGTGTTCGAGGTGGCGGCCGACGAGATGATCCTCGATATCGGCCCGGCAGCGGTGGAAGCGATGGCAGATGCGCTGAAGACCTGCGCCACCTGTGTGTGGAACGGCCCGATGGGGGCGTTCGAGATGGCGCCTTTCGATGCCGGCACGGTGGCGCTGGCGCAGGTGGCAGCTGCCTTGACCGCCAGCGGCAGCCTGGTGAGCGTGGCGGGCGGCGGCGATACGGTGGCAGCGCTGAACCATGCCGGCGTGGCAGACGCGTTCACCTATGTGAGCGTGGCCGGTGGTGCCTTTCTGGAATGGATGGAAGGCCGTACGTTGCCGGGTGTGGCGGCGCTACAGGCCGAGCAAAGGAGTTGAGCATGACCCCGGCAGTGAAGGCAATTCTCGGCGCTTACGAAAGCGACAACCCCGGCACCAAGGCCAATCTGGCGCGGATCCTGATGCAGGGCCGGCTGGGCGGCACCGGCAAGCTGGTGATCCTGCCGGTGGACCAGGGCTTTGAGCATGGGCCGGCGCGCAGCTTTGCGCCCAACCCGGCCGCCTATGATCCGCACTACCACTTCCAGCTGGCGATCGATGCCGGGCTTTCCGCCTATGCAGCGCCGCTCGGCATGATCGAGGCGGGGGCGGCGACCTTTGCGGGGCAGATTCCGACCATCCTCAAGGTCAATAGCTCCAACAGCTGGGCGACCAGCATCGACCAGGCGGTAACCGGCACGGTGGATGATGCGCTGCGGCTGGGCTGTGCCGCCATCGGCTTCACCATCTATCCGGGGTCGGACCAGATTTTCGAGCTGATCGAGGAAATCCGCGAGATGTCCGCCGAGGCCAAGAGCGTGGGGATAGCCACCGTCATCTGGTCGTACCCGCGCGGTGGCCACCTTTCGAAGGACGGGGAACTGGCGCTCGATGTGGGTGCCTATGCCGCCCATATGGCCGCCCTTGCCGGCGCCCATATCATCAAGGTGAAGCTGCCGACCGCGCATATCGAGCAGAAGGACGCCAAAAAGGCCTATGAAGGCGGCGACTGGTCGAGCATGGCGGCGCGGGTGGCGCATGTGAAGCAGGCCTGCCTCGGCGGCCGCAGGCTGGTGGTGTTTTCAGGCGGTGCCGCCAAGGGGGAGGATGCGGTGTACAGCGATGCGCGCGCCATCCGCGACGGCGGCGGCAATGGCTCGATCATCGGCCGCAACACCTTCCAGCGGCCGCGCGGCGAAGCGCTGGCGATGCTGGACCGGATCATCAATATCTATCTTGGGCAGGATTGAGCCGGCTTTGAACGCGCTTGAACCCGACGAGACGGTTCCGCTCCCGGAAGATTTTGCGCAGCGTTTTGCGCCCGAGCGCCGGCCGGCCTGCCAGCTTTATCTGGTGTCACCGCCGGCGATTGCGCTGCCGCAGTTTGTGGAGGCGGCGAAGGCAGCGTTTGCCGGCGGCCCGGTGGCGGCTTTCCAGCTGCGGCTGAAGGATGTGGACGATGCGGCTGTGCTGGCTGCCTGCGAGGCGCTGCTGCCGGTGTGCGAGGCAGCCGATGTTGCCTTTATCTTGAACGACCGTGCCGATCTGGCGGCGAAGGCGGGTGCCAATGGAGTGCATCTGGGCCAGTCCGACGGGGGAATTGCCGCTGCGCGGGCGCTGTTGGGGCCGGGTGCCACCATTGGTCGCACCTGCCATGACAGCCGGCATCTGGCGATGGAAGCGGGTGAGCAGGGTGCCGATTATGTGGCCTTCGGGGCGTTTTACGAGACCATGACCAAGCCCAGCCATTACCGCCCGGCGCCTTCGATTCTGGGTTGGTGGACGGTGCTGTCCCAACTGCCCTGCGTCGCAATCGGCGGTATCACGCCTGAAAATGCGCCACCGCTGGTAGCGGCCGGCGCAGATTTCATCGCTGTGGTGCGCGCGGTCTGGGATCATCCTGACGGGCCGGGCGCGGGCGTTCGGGCGTTCGCCGAGCCGCTTGCTACCCCGCGCGGCTGAGCGGACGAACCCCCGGGAAACCGGCGATTTCCACCCTTGACAGGGATTTCATTGCCCTCTTATTGCGAACGCTTCTTAGATGCGTTTGCAAAGGAGTGCGTTGTCTCATGCTTGATATCGTCTTGGTCCGCCGGTTTGCGTTGCGCAGCGCGGCGATTGCAGCGCTTGCTACGGGCGCAGCGGCCGCCGCTGCAGAGGCCGATGCCGCTGCAGACGGTACGGACGCCAGCCCTGGCAGCATCATCGTGACCGCCAACCGGGCGAGCGATCGATTGCTCGATATGTCGGGCACCTATGTCTTTGCCGGCAAGCTGGCCGATGTCGCGCTGCTGGGCGATGTGCCGACGATCGAGAACCGCAATCTCCGCCTCGCCTTTGCCGATATTCCCGGCCTGCTGGTGACCGAGGTTGCCAATGGCAGCTGGGCCAGCCTGAGCTACCGGGGACTGGGGGAGCCGCATGAAAGCTGGAACATCCTGACACTTCAGGATGCGGTGCCAGCGGTGCCCGACATGTACAGCTATCCCGCCGCTTATTATTCGCCGCCGCTTGAGCTGGTGGAGCGGATAGAGTTTCTGCGCGGCAGCGCCGGGCTGCTCTATGGCCCGCAGCCGGGCGGCGCGCTCAACTATGTGATGCGCGCTCCCCTGGCTGAGGCCGGCGCCAACGGCAGGGCGCGGCTGAGCTATGGGAGCTTCGATACGGCTTCGGGCCTTGCCGCTTTCCAGATGTCGAATGGCACGCTGGGGGTGGATGCCTATCTGCAGCACAGCCGCAGCGATGGACCGCGCCGGGAGAACTCGGATTCCGAGCAGACCAGCGGACAGATACGCGCCTATGCGACCGGGGAGGCGCTGACCGCCATTCTGGCGCTCGATTATTACGAAGGCAGTTTCGGCGAGCCCGGAGGGCTGGCGCCGGCGCTTTTCGCGCTCGATGTACGCGCCGGATCAACCCCCCGGGACCGGTTTTTCGCGCGCCGGGTGGTGCCTTCCCTGACCCTGGACTGGGAGGCTTCGGACCGCACCCAGGTGACGATGCGCGCCTCTACCAGCCATTTTGAACGGTCCAGCTGGCGGCAGGCAGGCGGCGGCTTTGCCACCCCCACGCCTGATGGAAATGTGCTCATTGCGCAGACCCAGCGGTTCCGGACCTTTCTGGTGGACCTCAGATTGCGTCAGGATTTCGGGCCGCACAGCCTGACCATCGGCACCATGGCGCATAGCTCCGATGCGCCGGTGAGCGTGGACAAGGGCCTGAGCAACAGCGATTTCGAGGGCGGCGCCGGCGCGATCAGCCGGGTGGCCCGCAGCGGAGATACGGTTGCCGGCTTTGGCGAAGTGCGGTTGCGCTTTGGCGATGTGCAGATCGTGCCGGGCTTTCGGATCGAACGGCTGCGGCAGCGGGTCGATGAGGCGCTGGACCTTGCTACCGGCTCGGCGGCCGGTGGACCGCCGGGGCTTCCCAACGGGCCGCTCTCCAGCCGACAGGAAGTAACCACAGTGCCGCTTTGGGGCGTGGGCGCCACCTGGGATGCGAACGACGATTTGCGTTTCGTGGTCAATGCCAGCCGCGCCTTCAAACCCAAGCTTTACAACGATGGGGTCACCTTCCAATCGGGCATCAATGCCGCCGATGATTTTGAAGCCGGCTATGCGTTTACGGTGGAGGCGGGCGTGCAGGCCCGGCTGGCGCGTTTTGCCCGGATCGATGCCAGCGTGTTCCAGGTCCGCTTCGACAATCAGGTCGGGTTTCTTGCCGGGCCATTGCCGGCCAGCCCGCCGTTCGGCGCGGTTGGTGTCGGGGGTGCGCGGCGGCAGAATGTAGGCGCCATGCGCAACCGGGGCGTCGATCTTTCGTCCAGCCTTGATCTTGCCGGGCCTCAGGGGATGCTGGAAACTGCGGGCGGCACCTTGCGGCTGTCGGCCAACCTGCAATTGCTCGACGCGCGCTTCACCAGCGGGCCAGCGGAGGGTTTTCGCCCGCAATATGCGCCGCCCTATCTCGCCCGCGCCACGCTGGGCTGGATCGGCACCAATGCCGAGCGCGTGGCGCTGACTTTCACGGCGGTGGGGCAGCAGCAGGGCAGCGACAACAACCAGCCTGACTTTGCGCTCGACCCCTATGAGCTGCTCGATCTGACCGCTGACTGGCCGATTGGCGGCGGCATCACCATCGGGGCCGGAATCACCAACATCCTTGATGCGCGCTACGCTGGACGCATCCGCCCGGGCGGCGGCGGCGGCATCGATCCGGGCCGGCCACGCGCGGTTTATGGTTCGCTCGGCATGTCCTTTTGAGCCACTGCCTGCTTCATGGCGGGCGTGGTGGTGCCCATGGCCTCGCGGTAAAGCACCGATCCGACGACTGTGAGGGGCACCGCGAGGACAACGCCGAGCGGGCCCATCAAGATCCCGGCGCCGATCAGGCTGAAAATGGTGAGCGCGGGCGGCAGATCGGCCAGCTTGCCCTGCGCCATGGGAGATACCACATTGCCCTGCAGCTGCTGGACCACGACCAGCGCGATAATGGTGAAGACGCCGGTCTCCAGGCTGATGGAAAAGCCGATGAGCACCGCCGGCGCCGACACAAGGATAACGCCGAGATAGGGCACGAATTCGCACAGGCCCGCCACCAGCCCGATGGCTATGGCCGATGGCAGGCCGACCAGCGCGAGCCCCGCCGAGGTGCCGATGGCCACAAATGCCATGCCTACGGCCTGGGCCTTCAGCCATCCGCCAATTGCGGTGTGGATCGCCTTCAGGCTGCGCTCCGCTCCGGTGGAGCCGAGCCTGCTGAGCAGGCGTTTGAGGCCATGCAGGTAAAGGCCGCCCTGCGCCGCCAGATAAATGCCGGCCACCAGAACGATGAGCAGCTGCGACAGCCCCGACCCGAGGTTGGCGACACCGGACTGCACGATGCCGACCACGGTTTCCACCTTGGGCGCATAGCCGCCGGCGGCATCGAGCAGCTGCCGGCCTTCGGTAGACTGCGCCAGCCAGACCTCCAGATCGGCAACCGATTGCGGCAATTGCCGCGCCAGCTGGCTGAACTGCTGGACCATGAGGTTTCCGAACAGACCGAACACCACAGCGATGATCAGGATAGGCAGCACCACCGCCAGCGCCAGCGCTGCGGCAAAGGGCAGCCTGAGCCGGCGTTGAAGCAGCCGGGTGAGGCCGTGAAAGATGAGCGCGGCCAGCACGCTTGCGAACAGCAGCAGGACCAGCTGCTGCAACTGCCACAGCAGCACTGCCGTGCCCACGCCGGCCATGGTGACAAGGCTCTGGCGGAACCAGCGCCGGGCTTCTTCGTTTTTATGCTGCATCATCGGGCGGTGAACACCAGCTGCTGGATCCGGGGATCGGGGGTGGGGGCCATCAACAGGCTGCCTTCAACAGTGCCGCGCTCGCAGGCCCAGCGGAACCGGGCCGCCATGGCTGACTGCGGCTCGACCGGCGCCATTTTCTGGCAACTGCCGAGCTTTGCTTTCAGACTGGCAAGCTCTGCGTTCCACAGCTTTGCCGGCTTGTCCATGAGCATGTTGATGGCGAGCCGGGCAGGTTCGGCCTCGATGTTCGCGGCCGCCCAGATGGCGGCGGCCGCGCGGTAGCCCTGCAACATCTGCGGGCTGGCTGCCGGCTGAGGTGCTGCTGCCAGCCCCGCCGCCTTCAGCCGCGCCATCGCCGCATAGGCCGGTGGCACCGGGGCGGCATAGGTGCGGTTGGCAAAGCCGAACACCGCGATGCCGGCTTCGGGCACCAGCATCAGCACCGAGCCATAGCCGGGGTAGCCGCCGGTGTGGGTGAGATAATGGCCGAGGTCGCAGTCCTCGATCACCCGGAAGCCCATGCCGTAGGCGACGACCTCGGCGCAGGGGCCGGCGGGCGGGGTGGGCAGATAAGTGTCGATATCCGCCCGGCGCGAGCCGAAGCGCACAAAGTTCAAACCCTGCACGATTTCGCGCACCGTGGCGCGTTTCAGCGGCCCGGCCTCCGCATCGCTGCGCGCCGGCCAGGCCGAGAGCAGCCAGCTTGCATAACGGGCATAATCATTGGCCGTGGTCTCCACGCCGCCCATGGCGCCAAAGGCACCGCGCGCCATGTCGGGCTCGCGCAGCCATTCCCCCTGCTGCCAGCGGTAGCCGAGCGCGCGGCTGGCGGCTGGGCTTTCGAACACATCATAGCCGGTACTGGCCATGCCGAGCGGGCGGAAGATGGTGGCCGCCACCTGGCTCTCGAACGGCCGGCCGCTCACATTGGTGATAACCCGGCCGAGCGTAGCATAGCCGAGGTTCGAATATTCATACGCCTCCCCCGGCACCCGGCTGAACGGCACGCCGGCCGCCAGCAGCCGGGTGAAATCCGCCTCGGCAAGCGGGGTCTGCCGGTCGCCCCATGGATCATCGGTCACCAGCCCGGCGGCATGGGCGAGGAGATCGCGCACCCGGATGCGCGGCGCGTCTGTCGTGGGGCCGGACCAGCCCTTCAGCTCGGGCACATAGGTTTCCGCCGGTTCATCCAGCCGCAGCCGGCCCTCGTCACGCAGGCCCAGCAGCGTGAGGGCGGTGAACGCCTTGGACATGGACGCGATGCGGAACCTTGTATCGGCATCGACCGGCGCCCTGCTTTCGAGCGAGCGCACGCCAATGCCTTCCACCAGCACCAGCCTGCCATCGGCTACCACGCCCCAGACCAGCCCCGGCACATGATTTTCCCGGGCGAACCGGGCGAAGCCGGCGCGGATTTCAGGCGCCAGCGACTGGATGAGGGCTGTCTGAGCGGCCGCTTCCAGAGGTTTCGCGGTGGGTTCCTGCGCGCGCGCCTGCGGAGAGGCGCTGGCCATGAGCAGCAGCGCAGCAGCCGATTGCAGGATGGTCTTCAACTCGGGATACATGCTCGGCCCCCTTTGCCCGGCGCGCAAAGCTGGCGCCGTGCCGGGCCGCGCACCGGCTTAATCCTGCACGCCGCCCTTTGTTTCAGCCATACGGGTGTAAACGATGAGCGACAATCCGATGGTGGCGGCCACATACCAGTAAAAGCCGCGCTCGATGCCCCAGGTCTTGAACGACAGCGCCACATATTCCGCCGTGCCGCCAAACACCGTGTTGGCCAGCGCATAGGGCAGCGCCACGCCGAGCGCGCGGATGTTGGGCGGAAAAAGCTCGGCCTTCACCACCGCGTTGATGGAGGTATAGCCGGTGACGATAACCAGCGCTGCCATCACCAGCAGAAACGCCTGGAAGCTGTTTTCCACTGTTTCAAGTGCGGTGAAAATCGGCACAGTGCAGACCATGCCGGCTACGCCGAAGCCGATCAAAAGCGGCTTGCGGCCCACCCGGTCGGAAAGCCAGCCGGCGGCGGGTTGCAGAAGCATATAGACAAACAGCGCGGCCGCCATGATTCCGGTGGCGGTCTCGCGCCCGAAACCCGCTGAATTGACAAGGAATTTCTGCATGTAGGTGGAATAGCTGTAGAAGGCGAGGGTGCCGCCGGCGGTGAGCGCGATGACGATCCCCACCTCGCGCGGGTGCCGCCGGAACAGCGCGGTGCCGCTGGAAGGCGGCAAGGCGGCATCGGCAGCTGATTTTTGGAACTGCGGTGTTTCTGCCAGCCGGCGCCGGAGGTAGAAAACGCTGAACGCCAGCAGGCCGCCGATGGCGAACGGAATGCGCCAGCCCCATTCTTCCAGCGCCCGTTCGGTCATGAGCGACTGCAGGAGCAGCAGCACGCTGAGCGCCAGAAGCTGCCCGGCGATGAGCGTTACATATTGGAAGCTGGAGAAGAACCCGCGATGGTCGCGCTGCGCCATTTCGGAGAGATAGGTGGCGCTGGCGCCATATTCGCCGCCGACCGAAAGCCCCTGCAGCAGCCGGGCGACCAGCAGCAAGGCGGGCGCGAGCGCGCCGATGGAAGCATAGGTGGGGATGCAAGCGATCATCAGCGAGCCGCCGCCCATCAGCATGACCGACAGGGTGAGCCCGGCCTTGCGGCCCTTGCGGTCGGAATACATGCCCATGATCCAGGCCCCCAGCGGCCGCATGAGAAACCCGACCGCGAAGATTGCCGCGGCGTTGAGCAGTTGGGCGGTGGAATCTTCGGACGGGAAGAAGTTGGGCGCGAAATAGAGCGTGAAGGCGGAATAGACGTACCAATCATACCATTCGACCAGATTGCCGAGCGAGCCGCCAAAGATCGAACGCAGCCGGCCGAACTTCGGCTGGCCGTAAGCTGTTTCAGCAGCGGGGAAGGTTGGTTTGTCCATCCGGCGGCTAGCGGGTCGGGAAGGTCTGGGTGGCATGGTCGGAGTAGCTGGCGGCGCGCAGCAGCAGCACCGACCGGTCGGCGCCCACCACGCTGCGGATGCCCAGGTCGACTGCAATCAGGCCGACGAACTGATCCGATGCGCCGACGCCGAAATTGCCGTTCACCCGTATCGAGGCGATCTCGGGATCGCCGATCACCAGCGGCGCGACCCGGTAGCGATTGAATTCGTCCACCGCCTGCGACAGCGTTTCGCCGCGAAATTTGACCAGTCCCGATTGCCAGGAGAGCCGGTGCTGCGCCTGCGCGAGGGTCAAACCCGAGCGGGCGACCGAGCCGCCGCGGATGGCGGCACTTCCGGTTGCGCGCACGACCTGCGCCTGCACGCCGCTGCCGCCGCCCGGCAGCACGACATCACCGCCCACGACCGTGAGTTCGAGCACATCGGGCCGCAGCCGGAGGTTGAAGCCACCGCCGCTGGATTCAAGCCGGGTGCCCATGGCATCGATCAGCATCGGCCGTTCTGCTTCGTGCACCAGAAAGCTCGCCTCTCCGTGCAGCAGGCGCACGAAGCGCCGGTCGCTGCGGATGGCGACCTCGACCGCGCTGTTGGTGTTCAGGAACAGCATCGATCCATCGGCCAGCTTGAACCGCCGGGCTTCCCCGACAGCGGTGCGGTACCGATCGACGGCAATGGATTTTTGAACGGCGACGGTGGCTGCGGTGCCGATAGCGGCGCTGGCGAAGATGGCCGCCATGACCTGCCGGCGCCCGACCAGCGCTTCAAAGCGGCCTGCCGGCCCGGCAACGGCTTCGAACGCCAATTCAGCTGTGGGCGCGGTATCTTTCAGCGAGCCGCTGATCGCCCAGGCGCGCTCGGCGCGGGCAAAGGCTACACCGTGCGCGGGGGATTCCAGCACCCAGGCATAGGCTTTGTCCCAGTCGGCATCCGTGTTGCCGCTCAGCGCCTCCAGAAACCGGGTGGCCGCCTCGTCATCAAGGGATGACTGAGCCAATGCCCCGTTCTCCTGGTTCCGCCCCTGACCTTTCAATGTCCAGATCCCCAAACTCGGCCATCGCTGTCATTACCTTGGCGGTTGCCCGGGCAATATGCTTGTCCACTGTAGAGACGGACAGGTTCATGGTTTCTGCTATCTCGGCCACCGGTCTTTCGTAAATTCGCCGAAGAATGAAGGCGCGCCTGCATTGGATAGGCAACCCTTCGATAATCGTTTGCAGGCGGCGCAGGGCATCGCGGGCTTCCAGCGCCGCCTCGCTGTCGCGGGAATCGGCGATCAGTTCGTAATCGGCCAGCGCCTCGAAGGCGACAATTCGGCTCCGGCGTGCCTGATCGATAAACAGATTGCGCGCCAGCCTGAACAGCCAGGCCCGGCCAGCGCTGATCCGGGCGAAATCGGGCGTGGCAAAGGCGCGGGCCATCGCCTCGGCGGCAATATCGTCCAGATCTGCACGGCCGGGCAGGATGCGCCGCAGGCGCGCCCGCAGCGCTGCCTCGTGCGGCAGGATCTCTGCCTTGAACCATTCCAGCCTCGCCCGCACCTCGCCGGCAGTCGGCTGCCCTTGATTGTTTGACCCCACCAGCTTCCCCTATCGAGCGCCTCAGGGTTATGATTGCCCCCGCTGACCGATCGTGCGCGGCATAAAAGCGGACCCGCCGGGCAAAGTCCAGCAACGCGGCCCGAATGTCCGTCGCCGGGGAAGATGAATTTTTTTTTGCGCTTTGATGTCGGTTGTAGTGGCAGAAAAGTGGCCGGCATTCGTTTAAGCCAGTACGAGAGTGATTGATCAAAGGGGAAATCATGCGCTTTTTCAAAGTTCAGGCATCGGCTGCGAGCCTTGCGATATTGGCAGCAGCAGGGGCAGGTGCACCGCTGCGGGCGCAACCGGCGGTTGCCGCTGCCGCTTCGGCGCCGGACGAGATGATGATCGTGACCGGCACACGCGGTGTGGGCCGCACCGTTGCCGATAGCCCGACACCGATCGATGTGATCGGCGCGCCCGAACTCGCGCGCACTGGCCGGTTCGGCGCCATTGCAGCGCTGAACACGCTGGTGCCTTCGTTCAACGCACCGCAGCGCGCCGGGGGCGGCACCGCCACTATCATCCAGACCGGCGGTCTGCGCGGGCTGAACCCGGACCAGACGCTCATCCTTGTGAACGGCAAGCGCCGCCACAAGACGTCGCTCATCAACTCGGTCTCGGCTCTTTATAACGGTTCGGTTCCTGTCGATCTCGATCTCATCCCCACATCGGCTATCGGTCGCATCGAGGTGCTGCGTGACGGTGCAGCGGCACAATATGGCTCCGATGCCATCGCCGGCGTCATCAACTTCATTTTGAAAGACGACCGGGAGGGCGGCAGCATCGATTTCACCGCCGGCCAGAACTTCGACCGCAGCGACGGTGAAAACTACATCTTGAACGCCAGCCTCGGAACGCGGCTGGGAAGCGATGGTTTTCTCAACCTGTTCGGCACGCTGCGCCAGCAGGAGCCGTCCAACCGCGCCGTGCCGATTGCCCAAAACATAAGGCTCTATCCGCTTGTGAATGGCGCGCTCGATCCGCGTGAGGCGTCGGTCGACAGGCTTGTTACCGAAAACTTCGGCAACTTTGCCGTGCGTGGTTTCAATCTTGGCCATAATCTCGAATATTCGTTCGGTGATGTGGACCTGTATTCGTTCGGCACCTTCAGCCAGCGGCGGTCCGACCTCGCCTTTACGTTCCGCACCCCGCGCAACTCGGCCAGCCTGCCGGAAATCTATCCCAACGGGTTCCGGCCTACGCTGGTAATCCAGGAGCAGGATTTCGAATTCGCGCTCGGCCTGCGCGGGATGGTTGCCGGCTTCGATTGGGATGTTTCGAGCGTTTATGGCAAGAACCGCGCTCGCCAGCGGGGCATTGGCACGCTTAACCCCTCGCTCGGGCCCACCAGCCCGACCGAGCTTTATGTGGGC
>JBBQIP010000039.1:0-15967 GCA_038325045.1 Sphingomonadales bacterium | reverse complement strand
GCATTCGCCGATGTTCGGGCAGGCTGCTTCCTCGCACACGGTATTGAGCTTCAGCCGGCGCATCAGCGCGCGCGTCTCGGCAAAGGCCAGGCTGGTGGGCGCCTTCACCCGCAGCCAGTCCGGTTTGCGCGCACGCGGCGGGGCTGCAGCTTCGGGAGCGGGCGAAGAGGATTGCGCTGTCATGAGGGTGGAGATAGTCCTTCCCTGCGCCGCTGCCAATGCGCTCACCCACGTCCGGGGTGACGCAGGGCAGTTTTTACGGGAGAACCCTATGCCTGAGTTTCGCCAGCTGATCGAAGGCTACCGGCGTTTTCGCGCCGGCAGCTATATCGAGCAGCGCCAGCGCTATGATGCGCTTGCCGACAAGGGCCAATCCCCCAAGCTGCTGGTGATCTCCTGCTCGGATAGCCGGGTGGACCCGACGCGGGTGTTCGACAGCGACCCGGGTCAGATGTTCGTGATCCGGAATGTGGCCAATCTGGTGCCGCCCTATGACCTGGACAATCACCAGCACAGCACGTCCGCCGCTATCGAATATGCGGTTACCCAATTGAAGGTGCATCATGTGGTGGTGCTGGGCCATGCCCGCTGCGGCGGTATCCAGGCTTCGCTCGATGGCACGTTTGATAATGCGGCGCCCGGAGAAGGCGGGTTCATCGACAAATGGATGAACATGATCGCCCCGGCGCGCGACACCATCCGTGCTGCAGCCGCCCTTTCCCCCGATATAGATGCGGCCAGCGCGCTTGAGCTGGCAGCGATCCGGATGAGCCTGGCAAACCTGCGCAGCTTTCCGTTCGTGAAGGCGGCCGAGGAGGAAGGCACGCTCCAGTTGCAGGGCGCGCTTTTCGATATCGCCGACGGGCATCTTCATGTGCTGAACAAGGACAGCGGAAAGTTCGAGCCGGTGAACATCGATTTCGAGGCCGAGCCGCTTGTCGAGAGGGCCACCGGCACCGGTTGAGGCGAGCGCTCCCCTGCCCTCAGATATGCAGGGCCTTGCCATACGCGTCGAGCACGCTTTCGTGCATCATTTCGCTTAACGTCGGGTGCGGGAACACCGTGTGCATCAGCTCCGCCTCGGTGGTCTCCAGCTGGCGGGCGATTGCATAGCCCTGAATCAGCTCGGTCACTTCCGCCCCCACCATATGCGCGCCCAGCAGCGCGCCGCTGCCCTCGTCGAACACGGTTTTGATGAAGCCATCGGTTTCCCCCAGCGCAATCGCCTTGCCGTTGCCGATGAAGGGGAATTTGCCGACCTTGACCGACTTGCCGGCCGCTTTCGCCGCCGCCTCGGTCATCCCGATGCTCGCCACCTGCGGGCGGCTGTAGGTGCAACCCGGAATCGCTGCCTTGTCGAGCGGGTGAACCTTGTGGCCGGCGATGGTTTCCACCGCGATAATGCCTTCATGGCTGGCCTTGTGCGCCAGCCAGGGCGCGCCGGTCACATCGCCGATGGCCCATAGGCCGGGCACATTGGTGCGGCCATGGCCATCATTCACGATATGGCCACGGTCGGTCGCCACGCCCAGCGCTTCCAGCCCCAGCCCTTCGGTGTTCGGCACGATGCCGATGGCGATGATCATGTGGCTGAAAGTTTCGGTGCGCTTGCTGCCATCAGCGGCCTCGATGGTCGCCTCCACGCCTGTAGGAGAATGTTCCACGTGGAACATTTTGCTTTTGGTGGAAATGGTCATGCCCTGCTTTGACAGCATCTTTTCCATGAAGGCGGAAACTTCGGCATCTTCCACCGGCAAGATCCGGTCGAGCATTTCCACGACCGTAACCTTGGCACCCATATCACTGTAAAAACTTGCGAATTCAATGCCGATAGCGCCTGAGCCGACCACCAGCAGGTTGGTCGGCATCTCCGGCGGCACCATGGCGTGGCGGTAGGTCCAGATGCGCTTGCCGTCCGCCTCCAGCCCCGGCAGATCGCGGGCGCGGGCACCTGTCGCAATGATGACATTCTTGCCGTCGAGCACACGGCTGCCATCCACCGTGACCTGGGTGGCGCCGGTGAGCGTGCCATTGCCTTCGACCACGGTTATCTTGTGCTTTTTCATCAGCCCCTTGACGCCCGAATTGAGCTGGGACGCCACCTTGCGGCTGCGCTCGGTAACCTTGGCCAGATCGAACGAGGGCTTCTCCACACTGAGGCCATAGGCGGAGGCATGGGTGATGTAATGGTAGATCTCGGACGAGCGCAGCAGCGCCTTGGTGGGGATGCACCCCCAGTTCAGGCAGATGCCGCCCAGCTTCTCACGCTCGACAATCGCCACCTTCATCCCGAGCTGGCTGGCGCGGATGGCGGCCACATAGCCACCGGGGCCGGAGCCGAGGATTACGAGATCAAAGCTTTCTGCCATTTTACTTACTTTCAGTATGAACTTCCGCTCAGGCAACCAGGCCGAGTGGCGCCTCGATGAGTGCGCGGATGGCGGACATAAGCTCGGCTGCTTCGGCGCCGTTGATGGCGCGGTGGTCGAAGCTGCCGGTCATGGTCATCACGGTCGCGATGCTGAGCGCGTCACCGCTCACCCAGGGGCGTTTTTCGCCGGTGCCGACGGCGAGGATCATCGCCTGCGGCGGGTTGATGACCGCATCGAACTGCTTGATACCGTACATGCCGAGGTTGGAAATGCTTGCCGTTCCGCCTTGGTATTCATGGGGTTGCAGCTTGCCGTCGCGGGCCTTGTCGGCCAGCGCCTTCATCTCGGTGGCGATGGTGGATAGCGATTTTGCATCGGCACCGGTGATGATGGGGGTGATGAGGCCGGCCGGGCTGGCGACCGCGACCGAGATGTCGGCACGGTCGAAAACTATCATCTGGTCTCCGGCAAAGGACACATTGCAGCTGGGCACCTGCCTCAGTGCCACTGCCAGCGCCTTGATGAGCATGTCGTTCACCGAAAGCTTGATTCCGCGCGGGGCGAGTGCTGCGTTCAGTTCGCCGCGCAGCTTCAGCAGCGGGTCGAGCACCACATCGCTGGTCAGGTAATAATGCGGCACCTGCTGCTTGGCTTCGGTCAACCGCCGCGCGATCACCTTCTTCATGGTGCTGAGTTTTTCGGTGCGGTGCGGGATTTCGGACGAGAATGGCTGTGCCGGGGCTGGGGCCGTGGCTGGGGCTGGCGCGGCTGCCGGAGCAGGCGCCGCCTTGGCAGGCGCAGCAGCGGGCGCATCCTCCACATCGGCAAGCACGATCCGGCCGTGCGGGCCGCTGCCCTGCACGCCGCCAAGATCGATGCCCTTTGCCGCTGCAACGCGGCGGGCGAGCGGCGAGGCGACAACGCGCTCGCCGTCTGCCTTTGGCGCGGGTGCCGGCGCAGGTGTGGTCGCAGGCGCAGGCGCGGGTGCAGGCGCGGCGGCTTTAGCCGGGGCTGGAGCGGGCGCGGCTTCGGGCTTCGGGGTTGCAGCGGGTTCCGGCGCGGCTTTGGCGGCAGGTTCTGCGGCTTCGTCGTCACCCTTCAGGCGCAGGATGACGGTGCCCACCTTCACCTCCTCGGTGCCGGCCTCGACCAGCAGTTCCACCACCTCGCCCTCGTCGATGGTCTCGAACTCCATCGTGGCCTTGTCGGTTTCGATTTCGGCCAGCAGATCGCCGGATTTCACATGGTCGCCGGGCTTTACCAGCCATTTGGCGAGCGTTCCCACTTCCATGGTGGGGGAAAGTGCCGGCATGGTAACTTCGATCATCGATAGCAGACCTTCTTTGCAGCGTTCACCACGTCCGCCGCCTTCAACAGAGCCAGTTTTTCGAGGTTGGCGGCATAGGGCAGCGGCACGTCCTCGTTCGTTACCCGCAGCACCGGGGCATCGAGATCATCGAACCCGTGTTCCATCGCCACTGCGATGATTTCGGATGAGATGGAGCAGACCGGCCAGCCTTCCTCCACCACCACCATGCGGTTGGTGCGCTTGAGGCTGGCGAGAACAGTGGCGGTATCAAGCGGGCGCAGCGTGCGGAGATCGATGACTTCCGCCTCTATGCCCTCGGCTGCCAGCGTGGTGGCGGCATCCAGCGCCACGCCCACGCCGATGGAATAGCTGACCAGCGTGACGTCCCTGCCCTTTCGCACCACCGATGCCTTGCCGATGGGGATCGCAACATCGCCTTCGGGCACATCGAAGCTCTGGCCGTAGAGCAGCTCGTTTTCGAGGAACACCACCGGATCGGGCGAGCGGATGGCGCTTTTCAACAGCCCCTTGGCATCGGCGGCGCTGTAGGGCGCGATGACGATGAGGCCGGGCACGCTCGCGTACCAGGGCCCGAAATTCTGGCTGTGCTGGGCGCCGACGCGGCTGGCAGCGCCATTGGGGCCGCGAAACACGATAGGGCAGCGCATCTGGCCGCCGGACATGTAGAGGGTTTTGGCGGCCGAATTGATGATGTGATCGATCGCCTGCATGGCGAAGTTGAAGGTCATGAACTCGACGATCGGCTTCAGCCCGCCCATAGCGGCGCCGGCGCCGAGCCCGGCAAAGCCATATTCGGTGATCGGGGTATCGACCACGCGCACCGGCCCGAATTCCTCCAGCAGGCCTTGCGTGACCTTATAGGCGCCCTGATATTCGGCCACTTCCTCGCCCATCACGAACACCGTGCCGTCGGCGCGCATTTCCTCCGCCATTGCATCGCGCAAGGCTTCGCGCACGGTCTGGCGCTTTACCGGGCCGCCGGCTTTGGGCTCCACAGCAAGTCTGGCCGGCGGATCCTTGGCGGCTGTGTTCACTTCCGGCGCGGCGGCGGCGGGTTGCTGCGTTTTCGGCGCCGTGACAGCGGGGGATTCGTCATCCTCGCCGGCGATGGTGGCGATGAGCGTGCCTACTTTCACACCTTCGCTGCCTCCCTCAACATGGATGGCGACCACCGTGCCGTCGTCATCGGCTTCCAGCTCCATGGTGGCCTTGTCGGTTTCGATTTCGGCCAGCACATCGCCGGGCTTCACCACATCGCCCACCTTCACCAGCCATTTGGCGAGCGTGCCCTCCTCCATGGTGGGGGACATGGCGGGGAGCTTGATTTCAGCCATCAGTAGCGCCCCTGCAGCACATCGGTGAACAGCGCATCCGGGTGCGGCTCGGGCGCTTCCTCGGCAAAATCGGCGGCCTCGGTCACTTCGGCGCGAACCTGCTTGTCGATGGCCTTCAAGGCTGCCTCATCGGCAAAGCCGCTCTCCAGAATTTCCTTCTTGGCGGCCTCGATTGGGTCGGACTTTTCGCGCACTGCGGCCACTTCCTCGCGCGAGCGGTATTTGGCCGGGTCGCTCATCGAATGGCCCCGGTAGCGGTAGGTCTTCATCTCTAGGAGCAGCGGCCCGTTGCCGCCGCGCACCCACTCGACGGCGGTCTGGGCGGCGCCGCGCACGGCGAGCACGTCCATCCCGTCTACCTGCAGGCCGGGCACCCGGAAGCTTTCACCGCGCCGGAACAGCTGGTCTTCGCTCGACGAGCGGTTGACCGAGGTGCCCATGGCATATTGGTTGTTCTCGATGATGAAGATGACCGGCAGCTTCCATAGCTCGGCCATGTTGAAGCTTTCATAGACCTGGCCCTGGTTGGAGGCGCCATCGCCGAAATAGGTGACCGCCAGCCCGCCATCACCCTTGTATTTATGGGCAAAGGCCAGACCGGCACCCAGCGGCACCTGCGCCGCCACAATGCCGTGGCCGCCGTAAAAACCATGCTCCACCGAGAACATGTGCATGGAGCCGCCCTTGCCGCCCGAAATACCGGCAGCGCGCCCGGTAAGCTCCGCCATCACCGCCTTGGGCGGAATGCCGGCGACCAGCATATGGCCATGGTCGCGGTAGCCGGTGATAACCGAATCGGTTTTGGCGAGCGCGGCCTGCATGCCGACCACCACAGCCTCCTGCCCGATATAGAGGTGGCAGAAGCCGCCGATCATGCCCATGCCGTAGAGCTGGCCGGCGCGTTCCTCGAAGCGGCGGATGAGAAGCATCTCGCGGTAGAGGCCGATCAGCTCGTCTGCCGTGGCTTTGTGCCGTTTTGGTTCGTTTGGACGCGGCCAATTTCCACGCTGGTCAAGGCTGGATGTTTTTGCGGCGGCTGCCGAACGTGTTGCGGCGCGAGCCATGGCCTGAAATCTCCCAAAATCTCAGCCACCATAGAAGCCGCAGCCCGGTGGCGGCAAGCGCATATGCGCCTAATTTGCCGCAGGCGACGGTTTTTCCGGGCCACTGCCCTCATCGGGCAGGGTGACAATAACCTCGTCCGGCTTCACCACATTCAGGTTGCGGCGAACCAGCTCATCGGCAAGATCGGGGTCGACACCCTCGGGATCGAGCAGCTGCACCTGCTTTTCCAGCGCGGCGCGCGCTTCCGCCCGGCTTGCCACCTGCTCCTGAAGCTCGGCCTTTTCCTGTGCGAAACCGCGCCAGGCCAGAACGCCGGTGGGGCCGGTGATTGCAGCGACAAGAAAATAGCCCATGAACAACAGGCAGACCGCCGGCACGATGGCCCGCTTCAACAGATTAAAAAGGCCATTGTCCCCGTGCATGCCATCCCCGCGTAACGCTGCGCCTAGGCTGTGTAAACGCTGCGGCCGCCGGTTACCGTCTCCACGATCTTTATATCCTTTATCTTTTCGGGATCGATGGTCAGCGGATCATCGGCCAGCACCACATAATCGGCGAGCTTGCCGGGCGTGAGCGAGCCCTTGATGCCTTCCTCGAAACTGGCATGGGCGCCGTTCAGCGTATTGATTGCCAGCGCCTCGGCGGCACTCACCCGCTGGTTCAGCCCCCAGGTCTCGCCGTTCCAGCCCCGCCGCGTGACCATGCCCTGCATGCCCATGAGCGGCGCAAAGGGGCCGGGGGAAAAGTCCGACCCCGCGCAAACCGCGATGCCGGCATCGAGAAAGCTGCGAAAGGCCATGCAGTTCTGCATCATTGCCTCGCCGTAGAAGCCGAACTTGTCGGTATTGTAATAGGCATAGGAGGTAAACGGCGCCGGGATTGCCCCCAAGGCCTTGATCCGCTTGACCAGCGCTTCGTTGATGAGCGTGCAATGGGTGATCTTGGGGCGGGCATCGGCGCGGGGGTTGAGCTTTTGCGCGCGCTCGAAGGCGGTGAGCACCATGTCGATGACCACATCGCCGTTTGCGTGGCAGTTAACCTGCACGCCGGCGGCATGGACCTTGGCCACCCAGGCATCGAGCGCCTCCTGGCTTTCGGTTATGTTGCCGTAATAGGGCGGGTTGCTGCCTGCATAGGGCGTGCTGATCGCCATGGTCCGCTCGGAGAATGAGCCATCGACCGTATGTTCCGACGTGGCGCCGAAGCGGATCCACTCATCGCCCAGCCCGGTCATGATGCCGTTTTCGAGCATCGCATCGAGCATCCGGCCGCTGGTCTCGAAGCTGATCCGGTGGAGGAGATCGCCTTTCGCCCGGATGGCCTGCATGGCGGCGAGATCGCCGCCCTGGTGGTGAACGCCGGTAAGGCCGTAGCGCACGAACTGCTTGCTGATATGCGCCATGCCGGCGCGGCTGCGTTCCTCAAGCTGCGCCTGGCTGAATTTGGGCCGCATGCCCACGGTTTCGAACACCGAGCGCGCCCGGTCGGTCACCCGGCCCGACAGCGAGCCGTCGGCCGCCTTGTCATAGGTGCCGCCGAAGGGATCGGGCGTGGCGGGGGTGATGCCGGCCATGTCCAGCGCCTTGCTGTTGTAGAAGCTGGTATGGCCGCCGCGGTGGCGGACCACGACCGGATGCTGTGTCGATACCTTGTCGAGGTCCTGCCTGGTGAGGAGCCGGCCGTCTTTCACCTTGGTATCATCGTGGAAATGGCCCTCCACCCAGCTGCCCGGCGGCATTGTGGCGGCGCGGGCGCGCAGCTTGTCGATGATCGACTGGATGGTCACGAACTCTACCTCGAACGGGTTGCCGACCAGCACTTCATAGAGCAGCACTTCGCCGCGCGCATGGTTGTGGCAATCGATGAAGCCCGGCACGATGGCCATGTTCTTCGCGTCCATCCGCCGGGTGGCGGCACCGGCGAGGCCGGCAAGCTGGTCTGCGCTGCCTATCGCCTGGATGCGGCCGTTCCTGATAGCCATGGCAGCCGCCACCGGCATGGCAGGATCGACCGTGCGGATGCGGGCGTTGGTGATGAGCAGATCGGCATCGCCGGCAGCGGCTAGGGCCGCATGCGCCCAGCTGCCGCCCATCAGGCTGGCGCCGTAGCCGGCCCGCACCAGAAAATCGCGCCTGTTGACCATCGCCCACTCCCCAATTGCCGGCTTTCAGCCCTCGCGCGGCGCGGCCATCCTGCTATGCTGGCCAAGATAATCAAGAGCCTTGGGAGTATCGCATGTCCGCCATCAACGCGGTTGTAAGCCTTGAAACGTTCGGCGAGGTCGCGGTCATCACCGTGAACAGCCCGCCGGTGAACGCACTCTCCGCCGATGTGCGCGACGGGCTGGCGGGAGCGATTGCTGCACTCGGCGAGCATCCGGGCGTTAAAGCTGCGGTACTGGCGTGCGCCGGGCGCACCTTCATTGCCGGCGCCGATATTTCCGAATTCGGCAAGGCGCCTCGCGGCGTGCCGCTGCACGATGTGCTGGATGCGATCGAGGCTTCCCCTGTGCCGTTGGTGGCGGCGATACATGGCACCGCGCTCGGCGGCGGGCTGGAGACTGCCTTATGCTGCCATTACCGGGTGGCCGATGCGCGGGCGAAGTTCGGGCTGCCGGAAGTGAAGCTGGGGATTTTGCCGGGCGCCGGCGGCACCCAGCGGCTGCCGCGCGTGGTGGGCGCGGAGCGGGCGCTGGAGATGGTGACCAGCGGCAAGCCCATGGGCGCCAAGGATGCACTGGCAGCCGGGCTGATTGAAGAAATTGTGGCGGGCGACCTGACCGAGGGCGCGATCGCCTTTGCGCGCAAAGTGGTGGCCGAAGGCCGGCCGCTGAAGAAGGTGCGCGACGATGACAGCCGGCTGGGCGGCACGGCGGAAAGCCTGGCGCCGATGTTTGCCGCATTCCGCGAGGCCAATGCCCGCGCTTTCAAGGGGTTCGAGGCGCCGGAAGCCAATATCAAGTGCATCGAGGCCGCTGTTGCCCTTCCCTTTGAGGAGGGGATGAAGGTGGAGCGCCAGCAGTTTTTGCAGCTGATGCAGGGGTTGCAGGCGACCGCACAGCGCTATGTGTTCTTCGCCGAGCGGCAGGCCGCCAAGATCGACGGGCTGGACCCGGCGGTGAAGTCGCAGCCGGTTGCTTCGGTCGGCATCATCGGGGCCGGCACCATGGGCGGCGGCATTGCGATGAACTTCCTTACCGCCGGTATTCCGGTGACCATCGTGGAAATGAAGCAGGAGGCGCTCGACCGCGGCGTGGCGGTGATCCGCCGCAATTACGAGAATAGCGCCAAGAAGGGCCGCTTCAGCCTGGAGGAAGTGGAGGCGCGGATGGCGCGGCTCACGCCCTCGCTGTCACTCGATGATCTTGGCAGCGCCGATCTCATTATCGAGGCGGTGTTCGAGAATATGGCGATCAAGAAGGAGATATTCGGCAAGCTCGATGACATTGCCAAGGCGGGCGCCATATTGGCCAGCAACACCAGCTATCTGGATGTGGACGAGATAGCATCCGCCACTTCCCGCCCCGAGGCGGTGCTGGGCATGCACTTCTTCTCGCCCGCCAATGTGATGAAGCTGCTGGAAGTGGTGCGCGCCGAGAAAACCTCGCCGCAGGCACTGGCGACCGCGATGGCGGTGGGCAAGGCCATCGGAAAGGTGGGCGTGGTGGCCGGCGTGTGCGACGGTTTCATTGGCAACCGGATGCTGAGCGCGCGGCAGACCCAGGCCAATGCGCTGGTGCTCGAAGGGGCAAAGCCTTCGGATGTGGACCGGGTGCTCACCGATTTCGGCTTTCCCATGGGGCCGTTCCAGATGGCCGATCTGGCCGGGCTGGATATCGGCTGGTCGGCTGAAACCTCCAAGGGCGAGAGCGTGCGCGACCGGCTGTGCGAGGCCGGCCTGCGCGGGCAGAAGAATGGCCGGGGCTTTTATGATTATGACGAGAAGCGCAACCGCACCCCCTCGCCGGTGGCTGAGCAGATCATCCTCGATTATGCGGCGGAAAAGGGTGTGAACCGCCGCGATATTGACGATGCCGAGATATTGGAGCGCTGCCTTTACCCGATGGTGAACGAGGGCGCGAAGATCCTGGCCGAAGGCAAGGCGCAGCGGGCGTCCGACATCGATGTGGTGTGGATCTATGGCTATGGCTGGCCGGTGTACCGCGGCGGGCCGATGTTCTGGGCGGAGAATGACGTGGGCCGTGCGAACATCGCTGCATCGCTGGAGCGGATGGGGGCGGAAGTTTCCGAAAAGCTCAAGTCTGGCTGGTAGCGGCGAAACGCCTGCTAGCCAGCGGCCGTAGTAACGATCAAGCATCTGTTCATCTGGTGGGTGATTAAAGGGCATGGTCATGGATCGCAGAACAATATTGGCGCTTGCCGCCACCCTTCCGTTTGCCGGGGCACCGCTGTTTGCGGCCGCTCGCGGCAGTTTTACGGTTTTGTTCACCGAGGCGCAGTGGAAGGCAAAGCTTTCACCGGCCCAGTTTGCCATCTTGCGGCAGGAAGGGACGGAGCGGCCCTTCACCTCGCCGCTGAACAAGGAAAAGCGCGCCGGCACCTTCACCTGCGCCGGCTGCGACTTGCCGCTGTTTTCCAGCCGCACCAAATATGAAAGCGGCACCGGCTGGCCCAGCTTCTGGAAACCCTTGAGGGGCGCTATCGGCACCTCGGTGGATGACAGCATACCCTTCATGAGCCGCACCGAAGTGCACTGCGCGCGCTGCGGCGGCCATCTGGGCCATGTGTTTGAAGATGGCCCCATGCCGACTGGTCGGCGCTATTGCATGAACGGCATAGCCATGAACTTTGCGCCGGGGAAAACCGCATGACGCCGCTTCGCACTGCTGCGCTTTCGCTGCTGCTGGTTGCTACTGCCGCCTGCGGCGTGGCCAATGCGGCCGAACGCATGATCACCGCGCCCGCACCGGCGGAGGACATTCCGCTGGCAACCGGGCCATTGCAGACAGCGGTTTTTGCCGGCGGTTGCTTCTGGGGTGTGGAGGGCGTTTTCGAACGCGTGAAGGGCGTGAAGTCCGTAGTGTCCGGCTATGCTGGCGGCAGCAAGGCTACTGCCAGCTATGAACTGACCGGCACTGGAATCACCGGCCATGCGGAAGCCGTGAAGATCACCTACGACCCGTCGCTGGTGAGCTATGGCACGCTCTTGCGGGTGTTCTTCTCGGTGGCGCATGACCCTACCCAGCTCAACCGGCAGGGGCCGGACAGTGGCAGCCAGTACCGGAGCACCATCTTCCCGCAAACTGCCGAGCAGGGGCGGCTGGCGCAGGCCTATATGGCGCAGCTCACCGCCGCCAAGGTGTGGCCGCCCAAGATCGTGACCACGCTGGAGCCGGGCAAAACCTTCTACATCGCCGAGGGCTACCACCAGAATTACCTGCGCGCCCACCCGACGCAGCCCTATATCGCCTATAACGACATACCCAAGGTGGACGCGCTGAAGGCGAACTTCCCGGCGCTGTGGAGCGACAAGCCGGCAAGGTAATCCTGCTCAGCGCCGACAGCGGCCGTCGGTGAGAACAAAGACTTCCGGATCGCAGGGCATTGTCTGGAAGGGCTCCAGACGGTCGGGCCGAAGAGCTTGAATATAATTGATCCAGCCCTTTTTTTGCGGCGCCGCCGCAACCGCCATGCTTGCCCCTGTTTAATGCCCCAGATTCTTGACGATGGTCTCGACCATCTTCTTGGCGTCGGCCAGCAGCATCATGGTATTGTCCATGTAGAACACGCTGTTATCGACACCGGCATAGCCAACGCCGCCCATTGAGCGCTTGATGAACAATACCGTCTTGGCCTTTTCCACATCGAGCACCGGCATGCCGTAGATGGGCGAGCTCTTGTCGGTCTTGGCCGAAGGGTTGGTCACGTCGTTGGCGCCGATCACGAAGGCGACATCGGCCTGGGCGAACTCGGAGTTGATGTCCTCCAGCTCGAACACTTCGTCATAGGGCACGTTCGCCTCGGCCAGCAGCACGTTCATGTGGCCGGGCATGCGGCCTGCGACCGGGTGGATGGCGTATTTTACGCTCACGCCTTCCTTCTTCAGCAGATCGCCCATTTCCCTGAGCGCGTGCTGGGCCTGGGACACCGCCATGCCGTAGCCGGGCACGATGATGACGCTTTCGGCATTCTTCATGATGAAGGCGGCGTCTTCCGCCGAGCCGGCCTTGAACGGCTTTTGAACCCCGGAACCCTTTTCAGCAGCGCCGCCGCTCTCGGCCCCGAAGCCGCCGGCGATAACGCTGATGAAGCTGCGGTTCATCGCCTTGCACATGATGTAGGAAAGGATCGCGCCCGAAGAGCCGACGAGCGCGCCGGTGATGATCATCGCGGTGTTCTGCAGCGTGAAGCCCATGGCGGCCGCTGCCCAGCCCGAATAGCTGTTGAGCATGGAGATGACGACCGGCATGTCGGCCCCGCCGATGGGGATGATGAGGGTGACGCCGATGAGGAACGACAGCCCGAGGATGATCCAGAGCAGCGGCCCCTGCCCCGCAGCGGCGGCGCTATCGAAGGCGAAGACGCCGGTGAGCACGAGGATGCCGCCGATGATGCCGAGGTTGAGCAGGTGGCGACCCGGCAGCAGGATGGGCGAGCCGGACATGCGGCCCGAGAGCTTGAGGAAGGCGATGATGGAGCCCGAGAAGGTGATGGCGCCGATGGCGACGCCAAGCCCCATTTCCACGCGGCTGACAGCGAGGATGGCGCCGGCATCGTCCACGATGTTGAACGCCGCCGGGTTGAGATAGGCCGCACAGCCGACCAGCACGGCGGCCATGCCGACAAGGCTGTGGAAGCCCGCAACCAGCTCGGGCATCGCGGTCATCTTGATGCGCTGGGCGATGAACCAGCCGATGCTGCCACCTATGGCGATGGCCGCGATGATGAGCGGCAGGCCAGTGGGGTGGAGGAGCAGCGTGGTGGTGACTGCGATGGCCATGCCGATCATGCCATTGCGGTTGCCCGCCTGGCTGGTTTCCGGCGAGGAGAGCCCGCGCAGCGACAGGATGAACAGCACCCCCGATACGAGATAGGCAAGGACAGCCCAGGCGGGCGTTGCGGCAGCGATATGATCCATGGTCTATGCGCCCTTACTTCGCCGGCTTCTTGTCTTTTTTCTTGTACATGGCGAGCATCCGCCGGGTGACGGCAAAGCCCCCGAAGATATTGATGCTGGCCAGAACCACGCCGACCAGCCCCAGCCATGTGGAGGCGCCCGACGAGGCCGCGGCGGCAGCGATAAGCGCGCCGACGATGATGACGCTGGAAATGGCGTTGGTGACCGCCATCAAAGGCGTGTGCAGCGCAGGCGTAACCGACCAGACCACATAATAGCCGACGAAAACCGCCAGCACGAAGATCGAAAGGATCGAGAGAAAATCCATGGCCCTGCTCCTCAGCTCGTCTTCAGCCGCTCGTGCACCACGGCACCGCCTTCGGTGAGCTTGATGCCGATGATCAGCTCGTCATCGGGCTTCAGGTCCAGCTTGCTGGCATCCTTGTCCCAGAAGGCGTTGATGAAATTATAGAGGTTGCGCGAATAGAGCGCCGAAGCATCGGCCGCCATACGGCCGGCGATGTTCTTGTGGCCGATGATGGTGACACCGTGCACCTTCACCACTTCACCGGGCCGTGAGCCCTCCACATTGCCGCCGCTTTCCACCGCGAGATCGACGATCACCGAGCCGGGGCGCATGCTGGCAAGCTGCGCGTCCGAAATCAGCCGCGGCGCCGGGCGGCCGGGGATGAGGGCGGTGGTGATGACGATATCCTGCTTGGCGATATGGGCGGACACCAATGCTGCCTGGGCCGCCTTGTATTCGTCGGACATTTCGGTGGCATAGCCGCCCGAGCCTTCGCCTTCGATGCCCTTCACGTCTTCCACGAAGATTGCCTTGGCGCCCAGCGATTCAATCTGTTCGCGGGTAGCCGAGCGCACATCGGTGGCGGAAACCACTGCACCCAGACGCCGCGCGGTGGCGATGGCCTGCAGGCCGGCAACGCCCACGCCCATGATGAAGGCGCGCGCGGCCGAGATGGTGCCGGCAGCGGTCATCATCATCGGGAAGGCGCGGCCATAGGCTTCGGCGGCATCGATCACCGCCTTGTAGCCGGCGAGGTTGGACTGCGAGGAAAGCACATCCATCGACTGGGCGCGGGTGATGCGCGGCATGAACTCCATGGACAGCGCCACCAGCCCGGCATCGGCATAGCCCTTGATCCGCGCTGCATCGGCAAAAGGCGCCATGATGCCCGCCACCATCGTGCCGGGCTTGGCGCCGGCAAGGCCCTTGGCATCTGGCACCTGCACGCCGAGCAGCAGATCGGCGCCTGCAATGGTCGCCTTGCGATCGGTTATGGTGGCGCCGGCTTCCGCATAGGCCGCATCCGAGATGTTCGCACCGGCGCCGGCACCGCTTTCGATGGCCAGCTCCGCCCCCAGAGCGATCAGCTTCTTCACCGTCTCCGGTGTGGCTGCCACCCGGTGTTCGGCTTCCGCCGTTTCGCGCAAAACCGCGATTTTCATGAAAATTCCCCGCCTTTAGCGCGCGATTGTCAGGTTGTTCCGGCTCAGACCAGCAGCAAGGCCATCAGGATGAGCGCCACAGAAATGCCGATAACCGCCCATTTGGTGATGGACATGAACCGCTCATAGGTCGCACGGCTGTCGGTCTCTGCCGGGCCTTTGCTGTCCTGTCCGTTCGTTGCCATGCCAGTCCCTGTCATCAATTGAGTATCATCGGCTGTGAGGCCCTGCTTCGAATGGGCGGCAATAGCAGATAGCCGATGAATGCCAATATGCCAAAGCGCCTCCCGCAGCCGGTGTGGGGCGATTTGCCCGCTCAACCGGTGCGGCAGGCTTTCCAGACCGCGAGCGCCTGCACGGTTTCGGGCACATCATGCACCCTTAGCCATTGCACACCGGCGGCGGCCCCGGCGAGCGCCAGCGCCAGGCTGCCCGGCAGCCGTGCCAATGGTGGCTCCGCCGCCGGGCCGGCCAGCCTTGCGATGAGCGCCTTGCGGCTGGCGCCCAGCATGATCGGCACGCCCAGCCCGTGAAACAGCGCGAGGCCGCGCAGCAGCGCGAGGTTGTGCTCGAGCGTCTTGCCAAAGCCGATGCCGACATCGGCGATGATGCGGCTGCGGGCGATACCGGCGGCTTCGCAGGCGGTGATGCGCGCTGCCAGCCAGTCGAACACATCCAGCAGCACATCATCATAGGCGGGCGCTGCCTGCATGGTGGCGGGCGCGCCTGCCATGTGCATGAGCACCACCGGGCAGCCATGCTCGGCCACCAATGCTGCTGCGGCGGGATCATGGGTGAGCGCGGACACATCGTTCACCATCGCAGCACCGGCGCCCAATGCCGCCTTCATCACATCCGCCTTGCGGGTATCTATGCTCCAGCGGATGCCGGCCAGCCCCGGAAGCACACCGGAAAGCCGCTGCAACTCTTCGGTCAGCGATACCGGTGCAGCGCCCGGCCGGGTCGATTCGGCCCCGATATCGACCATATCGGCACCGGCGGCTGCCATCGCCCGGGCGGCACGGAGCGCGGTTTCGGTGGTGGCATGATGGCCGCCGTCGCTGAAACTATCGGGTGTGACGTTGAGGATGCCCATCACCGCCGGCGTGCCGGGCATTTCGCTGCGCAGCTGGTGGCGCGGGGCGATCAATGCCTCGCGGACGGAGGGAGGAAGGGCATCGGGTGGCAGGACCTCGGGCGGTTCGGTGCGCGACAGCCGCTCGACTGCGGCGAAGCGCAGCGGGCCGCCGGCGAGCGGCAGGCCGACATTGCCCAGCGCCAGCGGCCGCCAATAGGTGCGTGGGGCGGGCGCCGGCTCA
>JBBQIP010000038.1:0-16260 GCA_038325045.1 Sphingomonadales bacterium | reverse complement strand
TCGGCACCACCATCCTGCAGATCGCCGCCGAAAAGGCCGGCATCGCCAAGCGCGGCGTGCCGCTGGTGACAGCGCGCTACCCGCGCACCGTGGCGGCGCGGATTGCCGAAGTTGCCGGCGTGGCGGGTGCCAAGCTGCTGCTGCGCGGCGATGATTGGGATGTGGCGGCCTATGAAGGCCAGCTTCATTACCGCGACGCGGCCGGCAAGTTGGCCCTGCCGCTGCCGCGCCTGCCCGGCCAGCACCAGGTGGAAAACGCCGGCCTCGCCATCGCCATGCTGCGCGCGCAGCCCCGGCTGGCGGTGCCCGAAGCTGCGCTCCGCGCGGCCATGGGCTGGGCGGAATGGCCGGCGCGCCTGCAACAGCTGCACGAAGGGCCACTGTTCGACCAGCTGCCGCCGGGCTCGGAACTATGGGTGGACGGCGCCCATAACCCGTCAGCCGGGCGCGCGGTGGCCAGCTTCATCACCCAGCACAAGCCGGCGCTGCCGCTGCTTCTGGTCATGGGCATGCTGGCGTCCAAGGATCATGTCAGCTTCCTGAAATGCTTTCCGCCCGGCACCCCCATGCTGGCAGTGCCGGTGCCGGGCCATGCCGGCGTGGACCCCGAAGCACTGGCCGAAAAAGCCCGCGCCGTAGGCCTCGCCGGCGAACCCGCCGCCTCGCTGGAAGCAGCAATGGCCCGCATCGCCCGCCCGGTGCGCGTGCTGGTGTGCGGCTCGCTGCACCTGGCCGGCAGCCTGCTCGCCCTGAACGGCCCGTTGCCCTCCTGACCTGATCTCTGGGAAGGGCGCCTCCGGCGGCCGGGGCCGCAGGCCCCGGACCCCAAAAATTATGGGGATTGGGTCGTTTGCAAACCCAGTCGAACGTCCGGAATTGGGGGTCTGCGGAAGGGCAGCTTTCGGGAGGCAAGGGCACAATAGCCGCCGCATGGAGCCTCATTCGATGTAGAGGTCTATCATCACTGCGGACCGGCTAGCGTTTGCGAGTACCGTAACTTCGCCGCCATGCTCGAACTGTTTTGGGGTGGCGACATAATAATGGTCGACCGCGAAGTCGTGACCAACATCCGGCCCGCCGCCAAAGGAGTGCATTGTGCGAGGGTGGGCCTTCGGATCTTCGCACGGCACTTCGATAGGGCTTGCAGAGCTACAAAGCGCGAGTTCGATATAGTGATAGCCGCGAAGGAGCGCATCGAAGTCGGTGGGCGCTATCTTGAACGCACATCGCTCCAAAACGTCAGTGAATCCGTAGCTCGCGCAATCGATGTCAGAGACTGACGCTGGTAGCTCCGTAATATTGAGCATATTCGCCGCCTTCGAACTATTGAGCGCGCGACAACCGATGAATCCGGTAATGAAGACAGCGATCGCGATCAAAGCGACCTTTAAGACAGTGCTGCGAGATGGCATTCTCATAGTAGTTGGCTTAGCGCCGTCGATCTTCCAGCACCAGCGAACAGCTTCAATGGCGGCTTATGGTGTCGGCTTGCAAGCATCGGAATGACCGACTTGGGGTCGAAAATGCTCGCTGCACAATCTCGGGTTTGCAAAAGACATTGTCGCCAAAATTATTCACCCTCAAGCGGTGGGCTGCCAGCTTTTGGATGCGGTCCAAAAATGGGGTCCGGGGCCTGCGGCCCCGGCCGCCGGAGGCACAGCTTCTGCCAATTCCGACTGTGATGCGTCAGACCGGTTTTGCGGCAATCTCGCGGATTACCTGCTCGAAGGTTTCCACCGGCTGCCCGCCGACCACCAGATACTGGCGGTCGAAGATGATGGCCGGCACCGCGCTGATGTTGACCTGCGGCCACTGCGCCTCGGTGGCGCGCACATCTTCTGCGTAGCGGTCTCCGGCCAGTATCTCGCGCGCCGTGGTGCCGTCCAGCCCGGCGGTGGTGGCGGTGTTTGCCAGTGTTTCCGGGTCGTTCATCACTTCGCCTCGGGTGAAATGTGCCTCGAAAAGCGCCAGCTTCAAGGCCCGCTGTTCGGCCGCGCCGATGGTGCCGGCCCAGTGCAGCAGCCGGTGCGCATCGAAACTGTTCCAGACCCGGCTTTCGGGGCCGGTGTTTATGGTGAAGCCGTGGGCGGCGGCGGCGGCCTTCAGCGCATTACGGCTGGCGGCCATCTGCTCGGGCGGGGCAGCGCCATATTTGCGGGCGATATGCTCGGCGGTGTTCTCACCCTCCGCCACCATGCCGGGGTTCAGCTCGAACGGCTGGAAATGGATTTCGGCGGTTACCGTGCCCTTGGTGCGCTCCAGCGCGGCTTCTAGCGATTTCAGCCCCACCACGCACCATGGGCACATGATGTCGGATACGAAATCGATGCGGAGCGGGCGAGACATGGCCATGGTTTAACACCCGCGCCGGCATGGGCAAAGCCTCAGCTGGGGTCGTTCGCGCCCACGAACTTGCCGGCATAGCGGCTGGCGATGCGTTCCACCGGCATCACCACGAATACATCGACCGTGTTGAACTGCCGGTCGATGAAGCCGCCATCGCCCACCATGGCCCCCACCCGCAGATAGCCCTTCACCAGCGGCGGCAGCGCGCGGGCGGCGGCGCGAGGATCGATGGCGGCGGCGGAAAGCGCGTTCATCGCCACATGGTTTTCGGGCAGCGCGGTGGCGCGTAGCTCCGGCGGGGCAAGGTGGTTGTGGTAGAGGTAGGATAGCTCGGCTGCGTGCAGCAGCGGGTTGGCACCGTGCAGCGAGGCGCAGCCGAACATATGGCCGATGCTGTGCCTTTGCAGATAGGTGGCGATGCCGCGCCAAAGGAGCGTGATGGTGGTGTTGTTGCGCCATGCCGGTGCCACGCAGCTGCGGCCGAGTTCGAGCAGCTGGCTGTCGGGCCGGGAATTGGCGATGAGCCGCGACAGGTCATATTCGCCGGCCGAATAAAAGCCCCGGTGGGCGCTCGCCACATCCTGCCGCAGCAACCGGTAGGTGCCCACCACCTGCGGCGGCCCGCTCACGCCGTGATCGACCACCAGCAGATGGTCGCAAATCGCATCATATTCATCGAAGTCGCGGCCGTGCGCAGCCATTCGGAGGCTCGGTTTCGCGCCCATCTCCTCATAGAAAATCTGGTAGCGCAGCGTCTGCGCGGCAGCGACCTCGGCCTCGGAAACGGCGAGCCGCACATCGAGCTGGCCCACCCGGTGGATGCAGGGTGCCGCCGCCAGCAGCCGGGCGGGCACCGATGTCGAACGGCTTAGCGGAAGTCCCATGGTCTCTTGGCTCCGTCGCAGCAGGTCTGATGCCGGAGCCCTAGCCCAGAATTGTTACAGGGATGGGGCAACGCCTGAAGGGGCGGCGGCAGGCTCGGCCACCAGCCCGGCCCGGATCATCACCAGAAACAGCAAAATCCCGGGCAGCGCCGCCACCGTGGTGAGCAGATAGAAATCCACATAGCCCACCCATTCGATGAGCCCGCCCGCCGTGGTGCCGGTGAGGAACCGCCCCACGATGCTGGCAGCCGCCGAGATCATGGCATATTGGGTGGCAGTGAAGCGCAGGTCGCACAAGGCCGAGAAATAGGCGACCACGCACACCCCGCCGATGCCGCTGGTGAAGTTTTCAAAGCCGATAGCGCCCGCCATCGCCCAGTTGCTGTGCCCGGCCGCCGCCAACCCGGCAAAGCTCAAATTGGAGACCATCATCAGCACCAGGCTGGCCAGCACCGCGCGCCTGAGGCCGGCGCGCGAATAGAGCAGCCCGCCCGCAAAAATGCCGATGAGATACGCCCAGAAGCCGAAGCCGACATCGTAGATGGCGATTTCGTCGTTCGAATAGCCCAGCGTGTCGAACAGCAGCCGGAAGGTGAGGTTGGCCAGCGTATCCCCTATCTTGTGGAGGAGGATGAAGGCCAGAACCAGCGCTGCGCCGGGCCGCTGGAAGAACTCGATGATCGGCCCGGTAATGGCAGCCCATAGCCGCTCGCCGTCGCCGGCCGCGCGGATCGGCCGGTGCCGGGTCGGCTCGCCCATCACCAGCCCGGTGAGCATCGCTGGCAGCGCAAACATCGCGGTCGCCAGATAGGCCGCCTGCCAGCCCACCCGCGCCGCCAGCACCAGCGCCAGGCCGCCGGCGAGCGTGGAGCCTATCCGCCAGCCATATTGGTTCATGCCCGATCCGGTGCCGAGCTGGCGCGGCTCCAGCAGCTCGATCCGATAGGCATCGATCACGATATCGAAAGTGGCGCCGGCAGCCCCCACCAGCACGGCTGCAACCGCTGTGTAAAACAGCCCCGCAGCCGGATCGGCAAAGGCCAGATTGGCCACCGCCGCAATCACCAGCAGGCCGGCAAAAACCAGCCATGATACCCGCTGGCCAAGCCGGCCGAGCAGCGGCAGCCGCACCCCGTCCACGGCCCAGGCCCACAGCCATTTGAAATTATAGACAAGGAAGGCGAGGCTGAAGGCAGTGACAGCCTTTTTGTCGATCCCATCCTGTGCCAGCCGCGTGGTCAGCGTCGCGCCGATCATCGCAAAGGGAAAGCCCGATGATATGCCCAGAAACAGCGATGCAAACGGCGCCGCCTCGCTATAGGGCCGAACGGCCGCCGGCAGCCAGCGGCGCCAGTCATCAGCGGGGAGCGCATCCATCGGCGGCCACCATAACAACCGCCGGGCGCCGCGCCAGCCGGGATTTCAAGCCGCCACCAAAAGGGCTAAGCCATACCCGGTGGACATGCTGACCCCCTCCCCCCGGCCAACAGCCGGACAATCGGCGCTGGCAGCCGCCCTGCCGCCAAAATCGAGGAGTTGATGGCCTGATGGCAGCCCCTGTCGAGAGCATCGCCCAGACCATCCAGCTCGCGGTTACCCCGGTCTTCCTGCTCACTGCCATCGGCACCGTCCTGGCGGTGCTGACCACGCGGCTGGGCCGGGTGGTGGACCGCGCCCGCGAGCTGGAAGACCTGCTGATGGGCGATGCCAGCGCCATCACCGACGAGCAGCGCCGCATAGCGCTCTCCGACCTGTCGGTGCTGGACAAACGGATGGCGACCGTCAACGGCTCCATCGTGATGTGCACGGCTTCGGGCTTTCTGGTCTGCATCGTCATCGCCATATTGTTCGTGGGCGAACTGATAAACACCACCGCCACGCAGGCGATCATCTGGCTGTTTCTGGGTGCGCTAGGGCTGCTCGCGGCCGGGCTGGGAATGTTCCTTATCGAGGTTCGCATCGCGCTCACCAGCGTGCGCGTGCGCGCCGGGCTGATGGCCCTCGCCCGCCCCGCCAGCGCGCGGCGCGGCAGCCAGCGCGAAGCCTGACCTTCAGGGCCTGAGCTTGGGCGCCAGTGTCGCTGCCCTATCTTAAAGCGCGGGGATGCTGCATTGCGGGGGGTGAAAGTGAGGTGCAAACGTGGCCGATCTCGACCTGCCTTTGCTTTCTGCCATTGGATGGATGGTGGCGCTGTGCCTGATCGGCGGGCTGATGACGCCGCGCGCCGACTGGTATGCGGCGCTGAAAAAGCCCTCCTGGCAGCCGCCGGGCTGGGCCTTTGGGCCGGGCTGGACGATCATATTGGGGTTGGCGGCCTGAGCGGCAGTGCGCGCATGGGGCGCGGCTGATACGGCGCAGCAGACCGATGTGCTGGTTTTATTCGGCGTGAACGGGTTTTTTCACCTGCTGTGGAGCCCGTTGTTCTTCAAGCTGCAACAGCCTGACTGGGCGCTGGTCGAGGTGCCGTTTCTCTGGGGCTCGGTGCTGGCGATGGTGATCGGGCTATGGCCGATCGATCAGCTCGCGGCACTGCTCATCCTGCCGTATCTGGGCTGGGTGGCGTTTGCCGCATCGCTCAACTGGAAGGTTGTGGACCTTAATCCGCGCTGAGGGGTTTGCGGCCCGGTTTCTGTGCCATTGAAAAGCCCGCCGGTTGGTGCCAGCGGGCTTTTTTCGGACCGGCCCTGTTGGGCGGCTCGGGTTGATCAGGCCAGCAGCATTCTGCGGCGGCGGGCAACAGCGCCTATGAGGCCGAAACCGGCGATGAGCATCGCCCAGCTCGCCGGCTCGGGCACCACACCGCCCGTAACAATCGCGCGGCTTTCAAACGCGATATTGTCGAGCGCGCCGTTAAACATGTTCGGCCCGATCAAAAGCGAGATGGCGCTACCGCTCCATGCCGAATTAACAGAAACGATGTCGGCAATAGCACCAGTTGGCGTAGCCGTTCCCGCAATCGTCGAGAAGCCGGCGCTGGACACGGAATAAGGCAGCGACTGGCAATCTGACCGACCAAGGAAGCAGCCGGCGGTGAAGCCGAGCAACCGGACTTCGAAGCCGCTTGTGGGTGCAAAGGCGACCGCGAGGGTGCTTGAAGCGATGTTCGCATAGATAACGTTGGAAATATCGCCGTAACCGGTTGTCCAGAAGCTGGCAAACGGCTGGCTGCCCGAATTGCCTGACGCCAGATAGCTGACTGCGACTTCGGCGGTGCTGCCATGCGATGTGCCGAGCTGGCTACCGTTGCCACATACGCCGGTGCCGCTGGCGCCGCAGATGTTGCCATCAAATGTCAGTGTGGTGACCGTGGCTGAGGCCGGAACGGCAGTGAGCGCAGTTGCTGCAACCGCGATCGGCAAAAGAAATTTCATTATGTGAGCCCCCTCAATTTCTATGGATAACAAAAAAATATTCAAAATGTGAACGAGAGTCTAGCGCCAGCGTCGGGCGTAGATGGAGCTACGTGGCCCATCGGCATTTGGTTGCCGTGTGGAAGCGGCGATACAGGGCGTTTTGCCCGAGCGCGCTCCACAGGCCACGCCTTTTGACCATAGCCCGCGACCAGACCCCTAGGGCGAGCCCAGGGGTCTGGCGATCAACTGCGCAGGCGAGTGGCTTCAGTTCCTGGCTTTATCCACCAGCGCGTTCTTGCCGATCCACGGCATCATCGCGCGCAGCTTGGCGCCCGTCTCCTCGATGGTATGCGCCTTGGCGGCGATCCGGCTGGCCTTCAGCTCGGGCTGGCCGGCACGGTTGTCGAGGATGAAGTCCTTCACGAAGCGGCCGCCCTGAATATCGGCGAGCACACGCTTCATCTCGGCCTTGGTCTCGGCCGTGATGATGCGCGGCCCGATGGTGATATCGCCATATTCAGCGGTGTTGCTGATCGAATAGCGCATGTTGGCAATGCCGCCTTCATACATCAGATCGACGATCAGCTTCACTTCGTGCAGGCACTCGAAATAGGCCATTTCCGGCGCGTATCCAGCCTCGGTCAGCGTTTCGAACCCGGCCTGGATGAGGTGGGTGAGGCCGCCGCAAAGCACAACCTGCTCGCCGAACAGATCGGTCTCGCATTCTTCGCGGAAGGTCGTCTCGATAACCCCCGAACGGCCGCCACCAACGGCCGATGCATAAGACAGCGCCACATCATGCGCATTGCCGCTGGCATCCTGATGGATGGCGATGAGGCAGGGCACGCCGCCGCCGCGCGCATATTCGGAGCGCACGGTGTGGCCGGGGCCCTTGGGCGCGATCATGAACACATCAAGGTCCGCGCGCGGCTCGATAAGCTGGAAGTGGACATTCAGGCCGTGCGCAAAGGCCAGCGCTGCACCGTGCTTCATGTTGGCGGCCAGATCATCTGCATAGATCGCGGCCTGATGCTCATCGGGTGCCAGCACCATCACCACATCGGCCCAGGCAGCGGCCTCGGCGTTGGTCATCACCTTGAAGCCGGCAGCGCGGGCCTTTTCAGCCGTGGCGGAGCCGGAGCGCAGCGCCACCGCTACTTCCTTCACGCCCGAATCGCGCAGGTTGGCGGCATGGGCATGGCCCTGGCTGCCATAGCCGATGATGGCGACCTTCTTGGCCTTGATCAGTCCGACATCGGCATCGGCATCATAATACACGCGCATCGGGCGTTATCCCCTGTCTTTGTTGGTTGGAATATCTGTGGTGGTTGGAATTGGAAGCCGGTTAGGCGGCTTCGAGACCGCGCGCAATGGCCACAACGCCGGTGCGTGCCACCTCGACCAGCCCCACTTCGCGCATCAGCGCGATGAACTGGTCAACCTTGGTGGTGGGGCCGGACACTTCGAACACGAAGCTGGTGGTGGTGGTATCGACCGGCCGCGCGCGGAAGATATCGGCCAGCCGCAGTGCTTCCACCCGCTTTTCGCCCACACCGGCCACCTTCACCAGCGCCATCTCGCGCTCCACATGGGGGCCAAGCTCGGTCAGGTCTATCACCCGGTGCACCGGCACCAGCCGCTCCAGCTGTGCGATGATCTGGTCGATGACCGGCGGCGGGCCGCTGGTGACGATAGTGATGCGGCTGACCGCATTGTCGTTCGACACATCGGCAACGGTCAGGCTGTCGATATTATACCCGCGCGCCGAAAACAGCCCCACGATGCGGGCCAGCACGCCACTCTCGTTATCCACGATGATGGACAGCGTGTGCTTTTCAGATGCCTGTTGCTTCATCAGACCAGCGCCCGCGCATCTTCGTCGGGCTCGCCGCCCGGCATATCGCCATCCAGAATCATGTCGGTGTGTGCGCCGCCGCTGGGAATCATCGGGAAGCAGTTGGCGAGCTTGGTCACCTGGCAATCGACCATCACCGGGCCATCATGCGCCAGCATCGCCGCAATTCCGGCATCAAGGCTGGCCGCATCCTCGATGCGGATGCCCTTCCAGCCGTAAGCTTCCGCCAGCTTCACGAAATCGGGCAGCGCATCCGAATAGCTTTCGGAATAGCGGCCGCCATGGTTCAGCTCCTGCCACTGGCGGACCATGCCCATATATTCATTGTTGATGATGAAGATCTTCACCGGCAGCCGGTATTGTATGGCAGTGCCAAGCTCCTGAATGTTCATCTGGATGCTCGCCTCGCCGGCAATGTCGATCACCAGCGCATCCGGGTTTGCCAGCTGGGCACCGATGGCGGCCGGCAGGCCATAGCCCATGGTGCCCAGCCCGCCGCTGGTGAGCCATTTGTTGGGCGCATCGAAACCGAACTGCTGCGCCGCCCACATCTGGTGCTGGCCTACCTCGGTGGAGATGATCGGCGCCTGGTCACGGGTAAGCTCCCAGAGCCGGCGGATGGCGTGCTGGGGCAGCAGCTTCTCGCCCTTCTGCTCATAGCCAAAGCTGTCGCGCGCCCGCCAGCCTGCAATCTGCGCCCACCAGGGCTCCAGATCGGCCGCGCTATGGCCACGCGCTTCCCACACCGCCAGCATGTCTTCCAGCACCGATCCCACATCGCCCACGATGCCGAGGTCTACCCGCACGGTCTTGTTGATCGACGAGCGGTCGATATCGACATGGATCTTCTTCGAATCGGGGGAAAACGCATCGAGGCGCCCGGTCACCCGGTCATCGAAGCGTGCGCCCAGGTTCACCATCAGGTCGCAGCGGTTCATCGCCATATTGGCCTCGTAGCTGCCGTGCATGCCGAGCATGCCGAGGAACTGCGGGTGGCCGGCCTCCATGGTACCAAGGCCCATGAGCGTGGAGGTGACCGGCGCGCCGGTGCGCCGCGCCAGCTCGCGCAGCCGCGCGCTCGCGGCAGGGCCGGAGTTGATGATGCCGCCGCCGGTATAGAGGATCGGCCGCTCGGCAGCTGCCAGCATGTCGATGGCGGCTTCGATAGCGGCACGGTCGCCGGTCAGCTGCGGGCGATAGGTCTTGTGGCCTTCGCTCGTGGGCGCTGTGTAGCGGCCGCGCAAAATCTGCACGTCCTTTGGAATATCCACCACCACCGGGCCGGGGCGGCCGGAGCTGGCGATATAAAACGCCTCGTGCATCACGCCCGCCAGCTTGCCGGTCTCCTTCACCAGGTAATTATGCTTGGAGCAGTGGCGGGTGATGCCGATGGTATCGCATTCCTGAAACGCATCGGTGCCGATGAGATGGGTGGGCACCTGGCCGGTGAGCACCACCAGCGGCACCGAATCCATCATCGCATCGGTAATGCCGGTCACCGCGTTGGTGGCGCCGGGGCCGGAGGTGACCAGCACCACACCCACCTTGCCGGAGGAGCGCGCATAGCCTTCGGCAGCATGCACCGCCGCCTGCTCGTGGCGCACAAGGATATGGCGGAGCCGCGGCTCCGCAAGCAGCGCATCATAAATCGGCAGCACCGCGCCGCCGGGATAGCCGAAAACCATCTCGACCCCCTGGTCGACAAGCGCCCTGATGACGATTTCGGCTCCGGTAGGATCGGCGGCCATGTCCATCCACTCGTTAAAAAGCACGGCCAAGCCGCAAGATGGCGGGCATAGGCACCGGTAATTGCGCTGTCAAGCCATTTTAGGGTAATAATAAACCAATTTTAGCCGTCAAACCGTAAATAGATTATCGGCGATAGGCGGCTTCCAACGAAAAAGGGCGGCGGCCTCAACAGCCACCGCCCCTTTTCGAAAACTGCAAAAATGCAGGAAATAACCGATGTCAGGCGATAACCGTGCCGCGCTGCCGGCGACGCGCCGTAGCGCCCACCAGCCCGAAGCCGAGCACCAGCATTGCCCAGGTCGCCGGCTCGGGAATTGCCGAAGGGGTCGGCGGGATCAGCACGGTCACGGGCAGGTCACTGCGGATCGCAAACACATTGTCGACCACAACATCCTTGGCCGGAAAGCCGTTCGAATTGAACACCAGGCTGGTCAGATAATAGCCAGCCTTGGTGATCCCGGCCACGCCGCTGCGCGTAACCCAGGTCTGGCCTTGGCTCAGGCTGGTAATCTGGGTCATTGCGACAGGGACGCCGATGATCGTTGCATCGATGCTGGAGTTGAAATCATTGGCGAGGCCGTTTGCGGTGAGCAACCGGCTGAAGCCGAACTCATAGTTTCCGACGGCGAGATAGGTGAGCTGCGAAATGGTTTCATTAACCGAGAGATCGCCGACGAAATACGCCGCCTGATTGCCAACCGCGTCAGGGCTGCTTGTAATCGCATTGTTCGGAGCCACCGCTTCGCCATATGCGCCGGTCGGATAATTGTCGGTGTTGTTATAGGTGATGACCGAGGCCGCCTGGTCGGAATCAACACCACTTGGCGTGTTGGTCTTTGTCCATCGGGTAAAGTTGCCAATGCCCGGGGCACCTTGCTCGAAGCTGCCATTCTTGATGAGGTTGGTGACCGCGCTCGCAGGTGTCGCCACCACAGCCGCTGCCAAGAAAATTCCCGCAAAAATCCGCATCTCAAAACCCTCGTAAAGCTTGGGGCTACCTAGTTTCAAAACCGGTGAAGGCAAAGAGGATAAATTGTTAATTCACAATAACTTCGCAACAGTTGACATTTGGCGCTAATATCCGGCGCGAAGCGATAGACCGGCCCGCGAACCTTCCGGCGGGAACGTGCCTGCAGAACCTGTCCGGCGAGCCCCGGCGAGCTGGTGGCCAATGACGAAACTGCCGGGACGAGACGCGCGGCAGCCAAAAAAAGCAAAACCCCCACCGGCGGAACCGGCGGGGGCCATGCAAACGGAAGGGGAATGTGTTAGGCGAGAACGACGCGCTGGCGGCGGCGAACAGCCCCGATCAGGCCGAAGCCAGCGATCAGAAGTGCCCAGCTTTCCGGCTCCGGAATGGCGGTGATGATACGCACCATGTCGGTGGTCGCCAGCGGCGAGGCGAAGCTGTAGGTCACGGTGTTGCCCGAGAAGGTGAGGATATCCCCCACTTCAAGGCCACCAAGGGCACCATAGGTTACGCCGGGAAGCCCGAACAGCGCAGTGGTCTCAACCAGCCCGAGCGTCTGCCGCAGGGTGGCAGTGCGCCAGTAGAAGCCGAGCACCGTGCCGGTGAAGGTCACCGTGCCGCTGGCCGTCATTTCAGGGCCGATCGGATCGATGAACAGGAGGGTGCTGTTCACCTTGGTACCGGCGGCGATCGTCGTCGTACCGGTGCCATTGCCCTGGATCGACGTGTTGACCGACGTATCGGATGCGAGCGTGACGCCCTGTCTTTCATTGAGGGCATAAACATTCTGGGTGTTGAACGCGTTGATCGCGATGGTCGGGGTGGTCGGCGGAAGAATGACGAAGGTGCCACCATCCGTAACCATGCCGCCGCCGGATGCGACACCACTGACGACAACCGCCGAAGCAGGCGCCGCGAAACCGATTATTGCTGCAGTAGCACCGATAACCGCGTTAACTAATTTGTAATGTTTCATAAATCCCTCCGTTCCAGACACTTTCTTACTTTAAGGAGGCTCGAGCGGCAATCGTTATTTTATGAAATTTTTTGTGCAGTAGCGAAGGCGCCGACATAAACTTCAACGAAATCATTATGTCGGGCGTGGGCAGCTGCAACCATTCAACCATTCGTCGACGGATCCATGTCGTCTGCCGCTTCTGGTATTTTCGGGTTTGAAACAGGATTGCATCCGACATGGCTGCTTTTGTGGATTTTCCGGCAATGTAATCAGCAATTTGCGGAACGCCGATGGCCTTCAGCACCGGCCGGTCGGCTGGCAGCTCGCGTGCAAGCAGCCTTTCCACCTCCGCCACCGCGCCGCCGGCCAGCATTGCCTCAATCCTTAACGCGGCAGCGGCGTGAAGCTGCGGTCGCGGCGGCATCAACACCATGCCGCGAACCGCATGACTATCTGCAAGGCCGGTAACCGAATCGGATTGCCAGGCCGACAGCGAGCGGCCCGACGCCCGAATTACCTCCAGCGCCCGCAACAAGCGGCTGCGGTCCGAATCGGCCAGCCGCGCGGCCATCAGCGGATCTTCGGCCGCCAGCGCCACGGCGGCTTCCGCCGTGCCCATGGCCCGAACCCGCTCGCGCACTTCCTCCGGGATCTCGGGCACCGGCGCCAGCCCGCCCAGCAGCGCCTGTATATAAAGGCCGTTGCCACCCACCAGGATGGGCAGCCGCCCCTCGGCATGAATATCCGCGATGGTGGCCCGCGCCAGTTCTGCCCAGCTGGCAGCGGTTGCCACCTCACCCCCATCGAGCACGCCATATAGACGGTGCGGAACCCGTGCCTCGTCCGCTTCGTCAGGCCGCGCGCTCAGCACCCGCAGATCGGCATAAAGCTGGCTGGCATCGGCATTGACAATGGTGCCGTTCAGCCGCTCGGCCAGCGCCATGGCCAGCCCGGACTTGCCGCTGGCGGTCGGCCCTGCGATCACCGCGACCATGGGAATTGATTCGGAAATGCTCATCGTCACGCTCGTTGCCGAGGGGCGCTTGTCGGCTGCCGATGTTGCGGTGGCAAGCGATGCCGCGCGCACGGCCGGCGGCACCCCCGGCGCGAACCGCTGGATCGATGCGGGCGACGCCTGCGATCTGGATGTGGCCGGCCTGCTGCCGGCACGGCTGCGGGCGGCGGTTGAAACAGCGCTTCCGGCCGTGGATGTGATCGTGCAGGCAGCCGCCGCCCCCCGCCGCCGCCGGCTGCTTATCGCAGACATGGATTCGACCATGATCACCTGCGAATGCATCGACGAGCTGGCCGATTATGCCGGGCTGAAGCCGCAGGTGGCGGCGATAACCGAAGCCGCCATGCGCGGCGAGCTGGACTTTGCGCAAGCCCTGGCCGCGCGGGTGGCGCTGCTCGCCGGCCTGCCGGAAGCCGCGATCGAGGAGTGCCGCAAGGCGCGGGTGCAACTGACCGGCGGCGCCAGAACCCTGGTTGGCACCATGGCCGGCTGGGGGGCGAAGACCATGCTGGTCTCAGGCGGCTTCACTGCCTTTACAGCGCCGGTGGCGGCCGAGATCGGCTTTGCCGAACAACTGGCCAACCGGCTGCTGATCGAAAATGGCCGGCTGACCGGCAAGGTGGCGCAGCCGATTGTGGATGCGGCCACCAAGCGCGCAACCTTGCTGGGCGCCGGCGTGCCGATTGCGGCCACACTGGCGGTGGGAGACGGCGCCAACGACATTCCAATGCTGGAGGCCGCCGGCCTTGGCATCGCCTTTCACGCCAAACCGCGCGCCAGCGAGGCCGCCGATGCCGCGGTGCGCCACGGGGACCTGACCGTGCTGCTCCGCGCCCAGGGCATCAGCCGGACAGACTGGGTGGAATAGAGTCTGTTGCGTTCAAGGGGAGTCGGCACCGGCCCGCGCCCACGCTCAAAGGCGAGGGTTGGCGGGCAGCTGCTCCTCCACCGGTTCGCTCGGCAAATCCTTGCCCCTGATCGAGCGGGTGAACAGCAGCCGGTCCGCGCCCTTGAAGCCGAACCGCCAGATGATGCCACAAAAGGTGCCGAAGATGGCCACCAGCCCGATGCTCAGCTGCACCGGCTCAGGCGTGCGCAAAACCAGCAGCCCGACCCCGGCTGCAGGAATGCCCGCAAACAGCAGCGACCAGCGCCAGCCGGCCACCGGCCCGCCCAGCAGCCTGGAAAGCAGCCGCGATTTGGCCACCGAAAGGATGAGCGCCGAGGCAGCGAGCGCCGCCGCCGCCCCTTCCCCACCAAAACGCGGCACCAGCAGCAGCGAAAGCCCGGCCTGGATGGTGATGCCGGCGATCGACCACAAAAGATTGCGGCCGCGCGCAACATATACCAGCGCGGATTCGGCCACTGCCGCCTGCGCTGCAAACAGCTCGGCCGCCAGCAGCAGCGCCAGCACCGCCGCACCGCTGGCGAAAACCGGCCCGAACAACCCCATGCCGGCCTTGCCGGTGATACCGAACGCCAGCACCGCGCCCAGCTGCGCCGCCCCCACCCAGAAGCCGACCTGGCGCACATGCAGCGCCACCTTGGCAATCCGCCCGGCTGCAAGGTTGGTGGCCAGCACCGGCGCCAGAATCGGGTCGAAGCTGGATTTCAGCCGCTGCGGCAGCGAGGCGATCTGCTGGGCCACATAATAGATGCCCACGATTTCCGCCGGCGCGAACCGGCCTAGGATGAAGATATCGATCCGGCGGGCGCCCCATTCGGCAATGTCGGCACCGGCCAGCGCGCTGTTCCGCCGGGCCAGCTGCCATAGCTCAGCCGCACCCGGCCGCCAGCCGGTGGGCGCGCCAAAGGCACGGAAAGCCGGCACCAGGCTGGCAGCAGCAGCGGCGACCATCGAAAGCAGATAGGCGATTATCAGCCCGTCGGGTTTGAACAGGGTGAAGGCCAGCGCCAGCGACGCGATACTGAGCACCCAGGGCTCGACCAGCGAGCGAGCGCGCACGGTGGCGCCGATGTCGTGCCGGTAGGCAAGCGCTGCCAGGCTGACATCGGATGCGGTGACTGCGAATATGATGAGCGGGAACAGCCGCTCCAGAAGGCTGGTGCCGGAATCGCCCGGAAACACGATCTGCGGCACAAGCATGAGCAGCGCTGCCCCCACAGCCGAAGCCAGCATGGTGGCCGCCAGACTGTTGTAGAGGACATGGTGTTCGCTATCATTGTGGCCTGCCATGGCCTCGGCAATGCCGCGCTTCAGCCCCAGCGTTGCAAACATCGCCACCAGCTCGACCACCATGGTCGCATAGGCAAAGCGCCCCAGCGCCTCGGCGCCGTAAAGCCGGCCGGCAATGAACAGGAACGGAAACCGCGCGGCGAGGCGCAACACATAACCCAGAAAGCTGGTCCGTCCGCCACGGGCAAGAACCGCGGTTTCCTGCGCCTGCTGGTCCAGTTCGCGCCTGTCAGCCATCGTCCAGGCGCCGGTAGCGACCATGCAGATAGATAAGCGAGGCCCGCTCGGGCGCGAGGCCGAAACGGGTGATGCGGCCCACGATGATCCGGTGATCGCCGCCGTCATGATCGGCATATACGGTGCAGGCGAAGGCCGCCTTGGCATCGGCGAGCACCGGCACCCCTTCCCATTCCAGCCATTCGCTTTCCGCAAAACGGTCGATACCCTTGCGGGTGAACCGGTCCGCCACCGGGCGGCTGGCCTCTGACAATATGTTGACAGCGAATCGGCCATAGGCGCGGATGCCGGCAAGCGCCGAGGCGCCGTTGGCCGGGCAGAAAAGCAGCAGCGGCGGATCGAGGCTGACCGAGGTGAAGCTGTTGGCGGTCAGCCCGATCCGGCCACCGGCTTCGTCATGGGCGGTAACCACAGTGATACCGGTCGCAAAACACCCGAAGGCATCGCGCAGCGACCGCGCATCAAAAGGAGGCTGGACAGATAGCATGGGGCTGTCCCCTAAGGGGTGTGGAGCCGGGGTCAATGTCCGGAGCCGGTGCTTTCGGGGTTTTTCAGGGCTGCAAGCGGCATTTTTGGAAGAGGGCGGGTTATGCGGAGGACTTTCCGAATCGGGGCAGCAGCGGCCGTGCTTGCCGGCGTAGCCCTGCTGGCAGCGGGGCCGGCATCCGCACAAACGGCCGGTGCTGCGCTGGATGT